>NZ_JACAPA010000088.1:0-1344 GCF_013385945.1 Pantoea sp. B9002 | reverse complement strand
TATCGCATAAGGGTACACCCTATTGCTACAGGTAAGCCTGTTCAAAAAACAGGCTTACCGTACAATAATTCTCTATATCCAAACTGACCCCAAAGAGCTTGGCCTGTCACAACAGGCGATGGCTGACGCCATCGGGCTGCACGTTAACAGTTGGAAGAAGTACGAGAGCGGCCAGGCGATGCCGTCGCTGGATGCCCTGAAGAAGATAGCTACCACGTTGCACGTCAGTACCGATTACCTGCTGTTCGATGAACATGAACGTGGACCAGACGACACGCTGACGTTGCAGTTTGAGGCGGTCAGTCAACTGCCGGAGAACGAGCAAGCCGTGGTGCGTGAAGTGCTGGAGAGCCTGATTATCAAGTATCAGTCCCGCCGCTGGGATTCGGCGCGCAAGGCGGCTAAAGAAGAGAGTTAACACGAACGCGGGCTGAAGGTGCTACCAACACCAACAGCCCGCTGACCACAACCAACGCAAGGAGTTGATTATGGCTGGCACGCATCATAAGTCAGATAACGACACGTCCACAACTAAATCAAGACGTTATACCGTGGGATATATCCGCGATCACCTGAAGCATCGGCCTTCACCGTCGATCACCCTGCGCGGCCACTGGATGGCCGAGCTGGGATTTGATACCGGGCAGAAGCTGGAGGTGCTCACGCAGCCGGGGCAGCTGATCATCCGGCTGGTGACTGAAGCGTAATTAGCTGACGTATAACGTAAAATCCCGCCAACAAGGGCGGGATTATTTAATATTCCGAATGGTATATAACCTCATATTGGTTACCTAATTCATCTTGTAAATTTCTTGCAAGCTCATATCCATCCTTTATAAATTTTTCTTCTTCTTCTTTATCTTTAAATCCTGAAGATGCTGGATCATCCATATTAAGTATTGCATCATATCTTTTAGCCCAGCTATAGAGGCTATCTTTAAGATTAGATGATATTGAGAGATCTTCTGGTGATATATCACCAAAATCATCTGGAGTAGTACCCCACAACGGATAGCACCCATAGTCAGCCATTAGTTTTATTTTTTTCACTTCACTTCACCTCTTAGATTTGCACCGACAACATAGCCATTATTCCCCACAGTAATTGCTATATTATATTTTTTCCCATTTATAGTAGTTTCATAAATTGGCCTACCAGTACCAGCACCTTGATAACCAACAACTTTACCATCGGATACAGCCTTCATAACGACATTAGGTATTTGAGACTCGGGGACTCCGATCTGTGAGAACTGGCTACCATGTTCTTTAATGATATGTTGTAAACCAGAGGTTGGGCTGCCTGTTTCAAGGAAGATTATTTTGTAGCGGTCAACAAAAACT
>NZ_JACAPA010000087.1:0-1497 GCF_013385945.1 Pantoea sp. B9002 | reverse complement strand
CTCAGCTTTTAAGGACTGACCCATGACGACGCAACACCTTACCGTGGCGCTGGTGCACAACAGGCTTGTCTCACAGCCTCTCAACCTCGCCGCCGCCGACACCGTTCACATCCGCGCCGTGCCCGGCAACCGCTACCTGCTCGCCGGCCCCGACGCCAATGACGCCGGCCCGAAAGTGCTGGTCGCCAGGCGCATGGGCAACGCCCTCGCCCTCGGCCTGCCGGACGCCGACGCGCCGCTGCTGGTGATTGACGACTACTACCTGCACCCCGGCGACGTCATCGGCCAGGCCGAAGACGGCGGCGTCCACGTCTACGTTAATGAACACGACGACGAGCCGGACGCCGGTGAACTCAGCGACGGCGACGCCGCCTTCCTTATCCCCGACGCCACCGCCACCGACGGCTTTGCGCCCCTGCTTCCCGCCGACAGCAGTTACGGCGCCCTGGCCGCCGTCGCCGCCTTTGCCGGGCTGCTGGCGCTCGGCGGCGGCATCTACGCCCTGCAGAACCAGCACGGCGGGCCCGGTAAAAATCCCATCCCCGCGCCCGACATCACCGGCGCGGAGGACGACGCCGGCAGCATCACCGGTCCGCTCGCCCGCGGCGGCGCTACCGATGACGCCACCCCGCTGCTGAGCGGCCGCGGCAGCATCCCCGGCAACGTCATTCAGATTTTTGACAACGGCGCGCTCATCGGCAGCACCACCGTGAACCCCGACGGCAGCTGGCAGTTTACCCCCGCCCGCCTCGCGCACGGCACCCACGCCCTCACCGCCGCCGAAAGCAGCAGCGACGGTCGCGTCAGCGAGCCCTCACCTGCGTATACCCTCGAGGTTGACCTGGTCGCCCCGGCCCGCCCGCTGCTTACCCTGACCGACGGCGTGGCGCCGCACACCGGCGTCCTCTCCGGCGGCGACGTCACCAACGACAGCCGCCCGCAGCTCAGCGGCAGCGCCGAGCCCGGCGCGCGCGTTGACATCTTTATCGGCGACGTGAAGGTCGGCGAAACCACCGCCGACGCCGACGGCAGCTGGCGCTTTACCCTCACCGGTCCCCTGAGCGACGGCGAACACAGCTTTACCGCGGTCGCCACCGACGCCGTCGGCAACAGGGGCCTGCCGTCGGTCGCCGTGGTCATCACCGTCGACACCGTCATCGGCCAGCCGGAGGTCACCTCCGCCACCCACGCCGTTTCGGGTGAAATCAGCAACGACGGCACCGGCCTCACCAGCGACGCCCAGCCCCTGCTCGCCGGACGCGCCAAGCCCGGCAGCATGGTCACGCTCTACAACGGCAGCGAGGCCATCGGCAGCATGATGGCGCACCCCGCCACCGGTGAGTGGGCCTGGCAGCACGCCGGCGACGCCCGCTTCGACGAGGGCCAGCACGTGCTCAGCGTGCAGGCGGTGGATAAGGCCGGCAACACCTCGGTGATGTCCGGCGCCTTCACGATTACGGTAGATACCTTAATTGACCAGCCGGTCATCAGCGCCGT
>NZ_JACAPA010000086.1:0-8755 GCF_013385945.1 Pantoea sp. B9002 | reverse complement strand
AGTTTTTGTTGACCGCTACAATCACCCGGAGATTCTTGGTCTTCTTGTATATCAGGAAAGGTTTTGTTCTTCTCATGGAATGAGTGCTGTACAGCGAATCTTCGAGTCCAAGTTTTTCTACCCATCCATGAAAAATACGATTGTATTGCCGGGTTGAAATGTGTTGGCAAGAACCGACCCGAGATTGGAACAAGTAGTCTTTACTGTGCAGATTGTCCCGCTTTATAAGCGCTACCACTGCTTCTCTTGTCCCTTTGGTTATCTCAAACTGGACAGGGCTGCCGGTTTTCTGTTGTAACACTGTTGCTCTGCTTGAAACAGAATTGCCATGTGCAACATCTGATACTTTGAGTTTTACCAAATCACAGCCCCGAAGTTTACTGTCTAAAGCCATGTTAAACAGGGCTAGATCGCGCGTTTTGCCTTCCAGTTCAAGTCTGATTCGAATCCCCCAGATATGAGATATCTGAAGCGGTTTTTTTTGTCCGATGATACGATTTTTGTTCCACGGTGACGTGTTCATGCTCAAACCTCCTGCAATGTAGGAGATTTAAGTATGATTGTCCCTCATGAGCGAACAGCGGACGTGGAACCTGTAAATGCATGCCACATAACTGCGTTTGGAAGTCCTGTACGGACATTTCCCTTATTCCCAGGGTACGCCTTGCTCCCAGCTTTCAACCAGCAGGTCGATAAAGGCGCGAATGCGCGGGGATAAATGTCGTTTACTGGGGTAAATGATCCGAACAGGTTCAGTGGGGAAGGGATAGTCCTCAAGCACGGGTATTAATTTACCGCTACGCAAATCTTCTCCAAGCAAATAGGTAGGTAAGTGGACTATACCAAATCCGGAAATTGCCGATGCCCGCATGGCTTCCGAACTGTCGAGGTTTAGCCGCCCGGGTCCTTCATACACAAAAGTGCCTTCCGGAGTCGCAAACCGCCAGCTGCGTCTCTTTTCTGCACTCAGAAGAAAAATAGTGTCATGCCTGGTTAAGTCTGCGGGCGTTTCTGGAATGCCCCGTGAGGACAAATATTCGGGAGATGCACAAGTGACAATCTGCTGCGAAGCAATCGTTCGGGTAAGAATGCGCGAATCATCGCGAGGTTCACCGATGCGAATGGCAATATCAAAGCCTTCTTCAATCAGGTCGACAAACCTGTCGCTAAAGGACACCTCCGCACGAAGCTCCGGCCACTTTTTCAGATAAACATCAAGAATGGGAAGGATATGGTGCTGACCAAAAGAAAGCGGCGCACTCAGCCGGAGAGTCCCCGTTGGCTTACCTCTGCGCATGGCCATCGCGGCATCGACCTCTTCCAGGTCATCCAGTATCTGTCGGCAACGCTCGAACATGACCCTCCCTTCATCGGTCAGACTCAGACTCCGGGTGGTACGGTTCAGAAGGCGAACCCCCATGCGCGTTTCGAGCCTGACAATACTCTTGCCAATGGCAGAACGTGTGAGCCCGAGGGAGCCCGCTGCGTGGGTGTAACTCCCGGCTTTTACCGCCGCGACGAACGCGGCGATATCACCAATGCTGTTGATCTCCATGCTTTATATATCCTCTTTAATACGGGCGTTAACGTACCCCGATACGGGAAGCACATTCCCCAAATGTTTATATATTATAGATTCCTGTTATTTTTTAACTCAAATACAAACAGGAATAAAAATGCTGAATCAACAAACCAAACAAGCCGTAAAAGAATGGTCAGAAAGCCTGGCCGGCCTGGGTCCAATCCTTACCGGTGAGGATACCGTAACGCCTATGAGTGAGGTGCGTGACGCCTACACCCGTATGCTGGCCAAAAATCCTGCACCTTCCGGTGTCAGTTTTGCTGAGGTAGATATGGGAGGCGTGCCGGGAACGCTGGTAACCCCCGACAACCTTGAAACTGATGCCATCGTTATGTACATCCACGGCGGTGCTTACATTGTCGGTGAACCGGCGGGTTATCACGGCATTGGTGGTAACTACGCCAGCATGCTGGGCGCACGGGTTTACATGCCGGATTACCGTCTGGCACCGGAGTATCCTTTCCCTACGCCTGTTACCGACACCGTTCGTGCGTATGAGTGGTTGATTGAGCAGGGCTTTGACGCCAGCAAAATCGTACTGGCGGGCGAGTCTGCGGGCGGAGCGATGGTGGTTACTGTTATGGTAGCTGCGCGTAATAAAGGCCTGCCGCTTCCTGCTGGCGGTGTTTCCATTTCCCCATGGGCCAACCTTGAGCACACGGGCGTCTCCATGACCAATCGGGAAGGCCTTGATCCTCTGAACACCAAGGCAGGTCTGGATTTCCTGGCACGCACCTTCCTGGGCGATGCGTTGCCTAATCACCCAATGGCATCACCGGTGTTTGCCGATGTGACGGGCCTGCCGCCGGTGCTGGTTCAGATTGGCGAAAACGAACTGATGCTGAGCGACGCGATGCGTCTGGCAACTCATCTGGGTGATAACCGGGTTCGCGTAAACCTGGAAGTCTGGCCAGGTATGTTTCACGCATGGCATTTCTTCTCCACACTGCAGCCAGAAGCGGTACAGGCTCTGGAGAGCTCAGTCGTCTTTATGAAGCAGGCTCTGCGGGATGCCGCGAAGTAATCATCAGTGATGAATAAATAACGGGCGCAGCTGACTGCGCCCGTCAGGAGTGAAAATGCCCGATTTACAGACACAACTCACTTATCCGCCGGATCTTGCCTCACATAGCGCATATAAGCGCGTATTCAGCCCGGGCCGACTGACCTTCGGCTTTATTATGCCACTTGAAGGTTATCCGGATTCACCTTTCCCAACTCTGGAGGATCATCAGGCGCTGGCAAAATTTGCTGATGACGCCGGTTTTTCCGCTCTCTGGATGAGAGATGTACCCTTTTATGACCCGCGGTTTGGTGACACCGGACAGATGCTGGATCCTATGGTCTACCTTGGATTTCTTGCCTCCCAAACTAAACGCATAACCCTGGGTACTACCGGTATGGTGTTACCTCTGCGGGACCCGATTATATTGGCCAAGCAGGCAGCCTCTGTGGACCAGCTAAGTGGTGGGCGCCTTCTGCTGGGATTGTCCAGTGGGGATCGCGCTGTAGAATACCCTGCGTTTGGAGCCGATTATGATAACCGTGCCGAACGCTATCGGGAGGCGTTTGGTCTGATTAAAACCGTCAGTGAGACGTCCTTCCCGGTGGCTGAAACGGCGTTTTACGGAAGGCTTTCAGGCAACCTTGATCTTATTCCTAAACCTTTTAAATCCCGCATTCCGATGATTGTGGTAGGGCGGGCGCGGCAGGACCTGAGCTGGATAGCTGAAGAAAGCGACGGATGGATATGGCATCTGAGTGACTTCTCAACGCTCCCGGAATTGCTTGAATTCTGGCGTGGCGATTACGATGACAATCGTTTCAGACCTTATGGCTATGCCACCTTTTTTGACCTCGATGCTAACCCTGACGCCCCGCTTCGCAGATTGATGAATGGCATCACTGTCGGCCGCAATGCGCTGATAAAGCTATGGAAGGAGCAGGAACGCCAGGGGGTAAACCACGTTGCGTTAAATCTGAAACCGCTGACACGGCCCGCAGCCGAGGTGATGGCTGAAATGGCAGAATTCGTGTTACCCGAGTTTCCTTCTGAATAAACGCAGGACAATAAATGAACAGTTCATTTCATTCTTCGGTGCAGAGCCTGATTAGTTTTTGTGAAACCTGGTCAGGAAATGCTTGCTCAGACAATAGCCAATGGCTGGACCCCTCGGTCAGATTAGTCAGCAGTCATCGTGGAACAGTTTCCGGCCGTGAAAATGTCACCGCCCTTTTGCAAAATGACTTTGCTGACCTGGATAACGTATCCGTTACGCTGACAAACACCGTTGAGCGCCGGAACGATAAAGATTACGTCGCCAGTGCATACCTGCACGGGCAGGCTTCGCGCAAAGGTTCCGGACGTCATAACCAGGTGCGGTTTGGGGGGACGGTCGTGATGAGGGCAGGCACAGATGAGTCCCAACCTGTTATCCATACTCTTCACCTGCAAATAACCTGGACTTCAGGTGCAAGGCAGTTGTTATCGGGATGGCTGCTACCGGCTGAAGAATCCGGCTGGCATCAGGGATTTCCGCAAGTCGCCATCATCAGTGAACTTGACGCCCCCTGGCATATTGTGCCAGAAAACCACCGTGATACGAGTGAAGAACAGGGAGTCATCGATACCTGGTATCGCTATGCGTGGGCGCTGGACCAGGCAGATTTCAAACTTTTCAGCACATGCTTTAGTGAAAATGCTGCGGGTAATTTTACCCCCCTGGGCTACATATCAGGGAGGCGGAATATTATTGCCGCAATGAAAGCCTTCCGGCTTCCGTGGCCCTGGATGCAGCATTATGGTGAACCGCTGAAAGTATGTATCCAGTCCGATCGTCAGTCGGCCATCCTGATAATAGGCCGTATTATCGCGGAAAAAACACACGACTCAGGGGAGCGCGAAATCTACGGCGCGCATTACCGGGTTGGAATGGAAAAGGATTCTCACAATCGTTGGTCAATATGCTGGAGCGAATATAATCCAGGCTGGCTTTCAACAGACGATGTATCCGGTATTGATACCGCATTACCGCGTAACAGATGAACGCTGCGCGCTCGGCAAGCGTGCCGGCAACTCTTTTTTCAGTTCTTCAATCAAGGCTCTCACTTTAGGAAGGACCGTGTGAGTCCTGGGCCAAATTGCAGAAATGGGGGTGGGCGGTGCCTGAAATGTGGGTAGAATTGCACGAAGCTGCCCCTTTTTGATGGCATCACCGCATAACCAGTCCGGAAGTTGCGTCACCCCACATCCGGCAATAGCCGCTTCCAGCATGGCTTGACCATTATTAAAACGGTAGGCTGAGGAAACAACATGCCTTACAACGTGTCCCTCTTTACCCCGGATTAGCCAGTAAGTTTGCCCGTCTGACGGTAACCCTGAAATGCATCTGTGTGATGAAAGCTCACGAAGATCAATGGGGGTGCCTGCTCGTTCAAGATAGCCCTCAGAGGCGCAAATGGTAAGCCTTTGCTCGCCCAGGCGGGTGGCAACCAAATCACCTGAGTCAGGCAGGGGGCCAAGCCTCAGCGCTAGGTCAAAGCCGTCTGTCGCCGGGTCGCGAACCCGATCACTGAAATCAACTTCGATATTCAGGGCCCGGTATTTTAAAGCCATGATATTGAGTAAGGGCATAATGAAAAGGTGCCCAAAGGCCACGGGAACCGTCAGCCGCATCAGTCCAGATGGCTCGACTATTCCCGCCTCTATTCTGCTTTCGGCATCTGAAATCATATCCAGAGCAGCAGTGCAGCGATTGAAATAGATCTCACCTTCCGGTGTCAGCGACAGGCTTCGCGTACTGCGGTTGAGTAAACGAACCCCCAGCCGAATTTCAAGACGCTTGATGCTTTTGCTGAGTGCAGAACGCGTCACGCCTAAACCCTCAGCTGCAGCAACGAAACTGCCTTTTCTGACGACTTCAGTAAATTCCTGTACGCCATTGAGTTGTGCCGTCACAAATATTGGTTCCTTTATCTCAACACTGAGGGGCTTTTTGCCCAGGTAATCATGGCCTTCAAATAAGGATAAGATCGTTGCTAACAGATTTTTACCATGAAATGGCTTCAGGAGACAGAATGAGCGAGTTGCTGAATATCTTTACAATGAATGGAATAAAGCTTAGCAATCGTGTCGTTATGGCACCAATGACACGATCGCGGGCCTATAACCTTGTTCCCACTGACAGTATGGTCACCTACTATCGCCAGCGCGCAACAGCAGGTTTAATTGTTTCCGAAGGTTCACCTGTTTCAATGGAAGGCCGTGGACAGGCTTACACGCCGGGAATTTACACTGACGAACAGATAGTGGGCTGGAAAAAAGTTACTGAGGCAGTACATGCGCAGGGTGGGAAAATATTCATCCAGCTATGGCACGTAGGACGTTCCTCTCACATTGCTCACCAGCCTGATGGGCAGGCACCGGTCAGCTCCGTATCACGCGTTGCAGAAGGCTGCACCACTCACATTCCCGGTGATAACTGTCAGTCTGTACGCGTATTTCACAGCCAGCCCCGCGCATTAGCAACGGATGAAGTCCCGCGAATAACGCAGGATTTCGTTCGGGCGGCTAAAAATGCTATCGAGGCGGGTTTTGACGGTGTGGAGATCCACGCGGCTAACGGCTACATCTTCGAGCAATTTATCAATGGTGGACTTAACGACAGAACAGATCGTTATGGCGGTAATATTGCCAATCGTCTGCGGTTTACGCTGGAAACTGTGGATGCCGTCTCTGCAGCCATCGGGAGTCATCTGACAGGTATCCGTATTGCGCCCTATGGCCGTCTGCAGGATATGCATGCTTTTGATGATGAGCAGGATACCTGGTTATCTTTGGCTATCGAACTGCGTCGTCGACATCTCGCATATGTGCATTTGAGCGATCAGGAATCACTCGGAGCTCAGGCCATTCCAGCTGGCTTCCTGACAAAGTTTCGTGAGGCCTACGAGGGAACTCTTATTGTCGCGGGCAGCTATACACAGGAGCGTGCAGAACTGGCACTCAGAGAAGGATATGCCGACTTAATCGCATTTGGGCGTCCTTTCATAGCCAATCCTGATCTCGTTAATCGCATGAAAAATGGGTGGCCGATAGCTATTCCTGATAAAGATACATTCTATACCGGGCGAGATACAGGTTATATAGATTATCCCACGTATTACGTGGATTAAGTTCCCATAAGCTGGAATGTATCCGAAATGCCTCCGATCCTAAAACAGCTCCGGTTTTCACGCGATTGGGAGAGGAGTTATTCAATTAATAGTTAAAATTCCAAATAAATAAATTTCAAATAATTACTTCGTTAGCGTGGTTTTACATCATGGGCCTTCAAATCCCGTGTACGTTTTTGGCACGAAACGGAGGCTTGTGTCAGGCCAGCTATGATCGAGAAGCGGACGTCAAATTATGGCCACAGGGAAGCTCTGCCATATTAAACATAACAACCCGGTCACGCCCCCATATAAGGCATCTGGTGTATGCTGCGTCAGTAAAAAAGAGATGAAAAAAATGACTGATAAAACGAATCCTACTGGAACCGCATGGTTCCCGAGATTACCGTGACGGATTTTTCCGTCTCTCTGCGCTTCTATACCGATGTGCTTGGCTTTGGTGTCATCATAAGGCGTACAGAGCCCGATTTTGCCTATATCAGCCTCGGTGAGGCGCAACTGATGCTTGAGCAGTTTCATCCGGGCGGATGGAACACGGCAGAACTCACCTGGCCGCTGGGGCGTGGCGTTAATTTTCAGATAGAAGTGGACGACATTGAACGGATATTCGACCGCATAAGTGCGTATGGCGTAACGCTGTACCGGGATCTCCGTGATAACCACTACAACATCGGAGAAAAAATTGCCTGCCAGCGAGAGTTTCTTGTGCAGGATCCGGATGGCTACCTTCTGCGTTTCAGCCAGTACATTGAATAGCGTTTCTACCGCGATTTTGCCGGTCGCTCGTATTTAATAAAAGCCAGTCGTTACTTCATTCCTCAGTCCTTCAACCACCGTTTCAGGCAGGGTTATGACTGCCTTAACGCTGGTTTTGATCCGTTCGACGATTGCTGTTCGAGGTCCCTTCTGCTAGGCCTCACTCCCGTAAAATGTTTCCTGCTTGGCCTTCATATGCACAATGTCATCAAATGCCCGGAGCAGGTAGTACGAATCCTGGTCATGTAGGGAGCAACCGAATGCAACGACGTCGATACCCGCCTCATGTTGCAGAGGAGCACTTATTTCGACCATGACTCGATGAAACTCTTGGCCGGTACCGGGTTCCAGGGTGTACTGCAATATCTCGACAGTTTTCATAATTTCCACTCAATTGGTATGCATACCTGAATTTACCACACCATCTCAGAAACGAATTGAATGAATATGTGTTAAATTCGACCACCAAACTGTTGCTGGAAAAAGGATTTTGTTATGAAATTAGTTGATGCTCTGAAAGCCAAATACCCGGGTTCACAGGCGTGGCAGATCGGAGATGATACTGATATGGCTAACGAGCTGGCGGACTTGGTTATTAAAGGGATTAAAACCGCATCTTGTGGCGCTCTGACCTCATACCTGGCAGAAGAATCGGCACCAAGAATAGGTAGTCATAATATTATCCTCAACGGGCGAGATGAGCCGGTATGCGTCATCAGAATGACTTCAATGAGTCTTGTGCGTTTCTCTGACGTTACTGAGGAGTTTGCCCGTAAAGAAGGCGAAGGAGATATGAGCCTCGAATATTGGAGAACCGAGCATAAAGCATTTTTTACCAGGGCTGGCCTTTACGCTGACGACATGGAGCTTGTCGCAGAAGAATTTGAGGTCGTTGAGGTCTGTAACCAGACTGCTCATGCCTAGTGCTCATATTTAACATAAGACTAGTTCTAGCCATTCTCCAGGCGCCTAAGTGCGTTTCTGCGTTAGGAAGGACGTTTACGGCATCTTCCCCTAATCATATCGTGAAAAACGCCTCTGATGATTTCAGTGCGGTTGCATTGCTATGCATTGTGGCCTGCTCCCGCAGATTACTACATTCTCATGTTAAGAACGTCTGCTTCTGGCTGTGAGTTCAACGGGTCGACGCAACGCTATCCTTAAACAAGGGGGGACGTTGCCATGAAACGAAGAACGCGCATTTACTACACGCCAGAACAGAAAGCGATTATCTGGGACAGG
>NZ_JACAPA010000085.1:915-1607 GCF_013385945.1 Pantoea sp. B9002 | reverse complement strand
GAAACCACCACCGGCCCGCTGGGTCAGGGCATCGCTAACGCAGTCGGTTTTGCCATTGCCGAGCGCACGCTGGCGGCGCAGTTCAACCGTCCGGGTCATGACATCGTAGACCATAACACCTACGTGTTTATGGGCGACGGCTGCATGATGGAAGGCATCTCACACGAAGTCTGCTCCATCGCCGGCACCCTGAAGCTGGGCAAACTGGTTGCCTTCTACGACGACAACGGCATCTCTATCGACGGTCACGTTGACGGCTGGTTCACCGACGACACCGCCAAACGCTTTGAAGCGTACGGCTGGCACGTGGTGCGCGGCGTGGACGGTCACGATGCGGACGCGATTAAGAAAGCGGTGGAAGAAGCCAAAGCGGTTTCCGACAAGCCTTCACTGCTGATGTGCAAAACCGTGATTGGTTTCGGTTCGCCGAACAAAGCCGGCACGCACGACTCGCACGGCGCGCCGCTGGGTGCCGATGAAATCGCGCTGACCCGCAAGCAGCTGGGCTGGAACCACGGTCCGTTTGAAATCCCTTCAGACATCTACGCGCAGTGGGATGCCAAAGAAGCCGGCCGGGCGAAAGAGTCTGCGTGGGACCAGAAGTTTGCCGCCTACGCCGCCGCGCATCCGGAGCTGGCTGCCGAGTTCAAACGTCGCGTGAACAATGAGCTGCCGGCGAACTGGGCCAGCGA
>NZ_JACAPA010000085.1:704-837 GCF_013385945.1 Pantoea sp. B9002 | reverse complement strand
TGGGCGGCTCCGCTGACCTGGCGCCAAGCAACCTGACTATGTGGTCTGGTTCTAAGCCAATCAACGAAGATGCGGCGGGCAACTACATCCATTACGGCGTGCGCGAGTTCGGTATGACCGCCATCGCCAACGG
>NZ_JACAPA010000085.1:0-638 GCF_013385945.1 Pantoea sp. B9002 | reverse complement strand
GCGCTGATGAAAATCCGTCAGATCATGGTTTACACCCACGACTCGATTGGTCTGGGCGAAGATGGCCCGACGCACCAGCCGGTTGAGCAGATGGCCAGCCTGCGCGTGACGCCAAACATGAGCCTGTGGCGCCCGTGCGACCAGGTTGAGTCTGCGGTAGCATGGAAATACGCTATCGAACGCGTTGACGGCCCGTCGGCGCTGATCTTCTCGCGTCAGAACCTGGCGCAGCAGGATCGTAGCGCTGAGCAGCTGGCTAACGTGGCGCGCGGCGGTTACGTGCTGAAGGACAGCGAAGGTACGCCAGAGCTGATCCTGATCGCCACCGGTTCAGAAGTGGAACTGGCAGTGAGCGCTTATGAGCAGCTGACAGCGGAAGGCCGCAAGGTGCGCGTGGTCTCTATGCCATCCACCGACGCCTTCGACAAGCAGGACGCGGCGTACCGTGAATCCGTGCTGCCGAAAGCGGTTGCCGCACGCGTGGCGATTGAAGCGGGTATCGCGGATTACTGGTTCAAATACACCGGCCTGAACGGCGCGATCGTCGGCATGACCACCTTCGGTGAGTCAGCGCCTGCGGATCAGCTGTTCAAAGAGTTTGGCTTCACCGTTGAGAACGTGGTTAACACGGCGAAATC
>NZ_JACAPA010000084.1:0-1295 GCF_013385945.1 Pantoea sp. B9002 | reverse complement strand
AGGTATGACCGGGCTGATGGGTTACAGATCAGACCGGGCACACAGGTAACACATTTGTGCTCAGTCGATTCGGATAATACGTTTTTCTGCCCGGTCGTACCAGGCCAGCATCAGCCTGTCGAACAGGATGACGTCGATTCCGTCATCCACTTCCAGGAACCGCACGTATTCCCCGCGCAGCGCCGAACTCAGGAACATCCTGCCGTTCAGACTCAGGTCGCCTTTCTCACCCACTTTGTACAGCTTCGAACCCTGCGGATAGCTGACCTCCGGCACTTTTCCGTCCCACTGGCGGGCCGATGGCGTCCACTCACTGGCCGGTGGCTTTCCCCCCTTCGCTTCATGCGGCCTTTCGTGGTTGAACTCTTCACGCCAGTGGCTGAACCACGCCTGCTGTTCGGCCTGCGTGGCGAAGATATTTCCGCAGTTCAGCGCGGCCTTCAGCGAACGATGCATGCGCTCATGCCGGGCGTTCTGCCCCGGACAGCCCGGGTCCGTGCGCTCCGTTTTTATGCCCAGCTTCATCAGCCACACGCTGAGCTGAGTGAGCGCCAGGATGCCCGGCGCCACGAAGGGGGAGCCGTTGTCCGTGCGGATGACCTCCGGCAGGCCGCCTTCGCGAAAGGCGTTTTCCATGCACTGTCGGACGAACGCCGTGGTTTCGGCGACGCCGGCCTCGCAGGCCAGAACGTAGCGGCTGTGGTTATCCGTCAGCGTGAACGGGCGGCAGTAGCTGCGGTCTTTCAGGCGGAAGCGGCCTTTGAAGTCAGCGCTCCAGACATGGTTATTTCTTTCGGCGGCGGTGAGCGTCTGCATATTGCCGGGCGTACGCCTGCGTTTCGGGCGTTCCCGCACGAGCTTCTCCTGGCTCAGCAGGTCGCCGATGGTGCTGGCGGCGGGGACGATGAAGTCGGCGTTGTGGTTGAGGAACCAGTGGCGAATTTTTTTGGGACCCCAGTCAGGATGCTGCATGCGGCAGAGAACCAGCCGGTCAGCAACGTCGGGAGGGATTTTTTCGGGCTGGGTCAGCCGTGCGTGAGAGCGGTCATCAAGGGAGTTGGCGTCGCCGGGGTCAAAGCGATGGAGCCACTTATAGCCGGTTTTACGGCTGATACCGTGAAGGCGACAAAGTTCGGAAATGGAATGCGTGCCTGCTTCGCAGGCACGGATGAGATCAAGGCGTTGCATGGTAACAGTCTCAGTCCAGGGCATAGTGAGTCTCCTCTGCTATGCCGTTTATAACTGTTACCCCTGTGCCCGGTCTAAAGTGTTACCCATCAGCCCGGTTTGTACCT
>NZ_JACAPA010000083.1:0-3671 GCF_013385945.1 Pantoea sp. B9002 | reverse complement strand
GGCGAAATTCGGGGCTAAAATTGCGTCTGTTACGTCCGGTCATAATGTCACCTGTTTTGACTATGAGGTAATGATATCACCTCTATTCAGGTGGCCAAATTCAGTATGCCACTACAGACCAGCTTAAGGGCTGGCAATGAGTAGTGACGCTGTGAGCTGGCGAGCTGCTAACGGTAGATGTCACAGGGATGAAATCAATTAGACCAGACGCATCTCCGTGAGCGCGGTCCTGAGCAGCCTCAACGAGCTTCAATGATTCCTGAAGGTGTCTGTGTTGATTGATGGTCAATCGACCAATCACTGATAACTCCCGGAGGTCTGCTTTAGCATCCTCAAGGACTGATACTGACAGACCATCCCAAAAGGACCCTACAGGCTCAGTAAGTAATTGCTCAGCCATCTCTTTAAGGTGTTCTTTAAGGTCCTGCTCAGTAGCTTCTTCATGGTCTAACATGAATGCTTTAGTTGTAGCTGCAAGTTCTCTCATACGGTTCATGGCTATTCTCCTGTCAGTTGTCTTCAGCCCTATAGTGATGATTAAAGAGGTCTTACCGACTTCACGGAGACGCATTGAGTATCGACCAGAGGTTTTACGGCGAACTATCTGAGGAACTGCGAGCTGTGATAATGTGAGAGTCATCTTTGTGTCAACCTTGTGTCGCTTCTTCTGGTGTATCCTACGGAGTTCATACAGATAGGAGCACACAGATGAGCATAGTTAAGCAGTAGGACCCACATAGTTATTCAATCTAAGAACCCTATAAGGCCCATTATGAATAGTCATGCAGTCCAGACCATACTCACCAAATCATCATCTCGTCGTCTCAGAAGAACCAAGATCGTTACAACCCTCGGTCCAGCCACCGATCGCGACAACAACCTCGAAAAAATCATCGCGGCGGGTGCTAACGTTGTACGACTCAACTTCTCCCACGGCACACCGGAAGATCATCAACAGCGCGCCAACAAAGTCCGTGAAATCGCGGCGAAACTGGGTCGTCATGTGGCGATCCTTGGCGACCTGCAAGGGCCAAAAATTCGCGTATCGACCTTCAAAGAAGGCAAAGTATTCCTTAACGTCGGCGATCGTTTCTTGCTGGATGCTGATTTAACTAAAGGCGAAGGCGACAAAGAAAAAGTCGGTATCGACTATAAAGGTCTGCCAGAAGATGTGGTGCCCGGCGATATCCTGCTGCTAGACGACGGACGCGTGCAGCTGAAAGTGTTGGAAGTTCAGGGCGTAAAAGTGTTTACCGAAGTTACCGTCGGCGGCCCGCTCTCCAACAATAAAGGCATCAACAAACTCGGCGGCGGTCTCTCAGCCGATGCGCTGACCGAGAAAGATAAAGTTGATATCGTTACCGCCGCGAAAATCGGCGTGGATTATCTGGCGGTCTCCTTCCCGCGTAACGGCGAAGATATGAATTATGCCCGCCGTCTGGCGCGCGACGCCGGCTGCGACGCCAAACTGGTGGCGAAAGTAGAACGTGCCGAAGCCGTTGCCTCACAGGAAGCGATGGATGACATCATCCTCGCCTCTGACGTGGTGATGGTTGCGCGTGGCGATTTGGGTGTAGAGATTGGCGATCCTGAGCTGGTGGGTATTCAGAAAGCATTGATCCGTCGCGCGCGCCAGCTGAACCGTACCATCATCACTGCGACGCAGATGATGGAGTCGATGATCACCAATCCAATGCCAACGCGTGCCGAAGTCATGGACGTGGCGAACGCCGTGCTGGATGGAACCGATGCGGTGATGCTGTCGGCGGAAACCGCTGCAGGCCAGTATCCGGCTGAAACTGTTTCAGCGATGGCGAAAGTGTGCCTCGGCGCAGAGAAAATCCCGAGCGTTAACGTTTCTAAGCACCGCCTGGAGGTGCAGTTCGATAACGTCGAAGAAGCGATTGCCATGTCGGCGATGTATGCTGCCAACCATCTTCAAGGGGTTTCAGCCATCATCACCATGACCGAATCGGGCCGTACCGCGCTGATGACCTCACGTATCACTTCCGGTTTGCCGATCTTCGCCATGTCACGTCACGAACGTACGCTGAACCTGACGGCACTGTACCGTGGTGTTACGCCGGTGTTCTTTGACAGCAACAATGATGGTGTTGCCGCCGCGCACGATGCAGTGAATCTGCTGCGCGAAAAAGGTTTCCTGGTTTCAGGTGACCTGGTGATTGTCACCCAAGGCGACGTGATGTCGACCACCGGTACCACCAATACCAGCCGTGTACTGCGCGTAGATTAATACGCACCATCGACAGCGGCTGTAACAACATGGACAAACGCGACTGCCTGGCAGTCGCGTTTTTATTTTTTTGACAAGGAGGCCAGATGGCCCGCTATCAACCTATTACTCACCTCACCGGCCGCGTGCTGCTGTTCCCGCTCGCGCTGGTACTGTTTGAGTTCGCCACCTATATCGCGCATGACATGATTCAGCCCGGCATGCTGCTGGTGACGTCTGAATTCGGCGTCGGCCCGGAATGGGTCTCGACCTCGCTGACCGCTTATCTGATGGGCGGCGTGGTGCTGCAATGGCTGCTCGGTCCGCTCTCCGACAAATATGGCCGCCGGCCGGTGCTGCTGTTTGGCATCCTGTTCTTTGCTGCCGCCTGCATTCTCACAACGTGGGTAAACAGCATTGAGGAGTTTGTCGCGCTGCGCTTTGTTCAGGGCATTAGCCTGTGCTTTATTGGCGCCGTCAGCTACGCGGCGGTGCAGGAAGCCTTTGACGAAGCGCTGGCAGTACGCATGATGGCGCTGATGGCCAACGTCGCGCTGCTGGCACCGCTCGCCGGTCCGCTGGCCGGTGCCGCGTGGCTCACCGTTGGCGAGTGGCGCAGCATGTTCTGGCTGTTTGCTATCTGCAGCGTGATTGCGTTTGCCCTGCTGTGGCGCGTCATGCCGGAAACTGCTGGCGACCGTAGTCACTCTATCGCCCTGCCAACGCTGGCGCGCGGCTATGCGCGTTTGGCGCGCGATCGTCAGGTGATGTACGGATCCTTTGCCATTGGTTTGGTTTTTATTCCGATCCTGACGTGGGTGGCGCTGTCGCCAGTGATTCTGATGCACGATGAAGGATTGTCACGCATGCAGTATGCGCTGCTGCAGTTGCCGGTGTTTCTGGCGATGATTGCCGGCAACATCACGCTCGGCAAACTGGCGGGACGCGTACCGATTGAGCAGCCGGTGAAGTTTGCCGCCTGGCCGATCCTGATTGGTTTAAGCATTTCGCTGCTGGCGAACTTGCTTGATAGCCATACCTATCTGCTGCTGACGGCCGGGTTAAGCTTGTACGCTTTCGGCGCGGGCATGGTGAATGCTGGTCTGTATCGTTTGACGCTTTACTCCAGCAACGAAGGCAAAGGCAGCGTCGCGGCGATGCTCGGCATGATCAGTATTTTGACCTTAGCGATAGGCATTGAGCTGGCGAAAAGTGGCTACTTCAGCGGCGGCACACCGTGGTTTAGCGGGATAAACTTCGCCGCTGGCGTGCTGTGGTTTGGTCTGGTGACGCTGTTCCTGCGCGAACGTAAACGTCGCAGTCATGTGGCGGCGGTGTAATTCATTTTTTAGGGTGCGGGTCGCCATGAATGGCGACCCTACAAAGGATTGGCGCGTTTTTCGTAGGGTGCGCATTCAGGTATGACCGGGCTGATGGG
>NZ_JACAPA010000082.1:0-1198 GCF_013385945.1 Pantoea sp. B9002 | reverse complement strand
ATGGATGCAACACATTGGTTAAAACGCTCTGCGGGTGATTCATAGTCTAGCGTTTTTCTTGGCCTCTCGTTGAGCTGCCTGGCAACACTGTTTAGTCTTTGCTGGCTGTGAACCGATAAGTCAGTTCCTTTTGGAAAATACTGCCTAAGCAATCTGTTCGTATTTTCATTGGAGCCGCGTTGCCAGGGAGATTGAGGATCACAAAAATAGACCTCAATTTCTGTCGCTACAGTAAAAAGGGTGTGATTAGTCATTTCCGCCCCTCGATCCCAGGTTAATGTTTTATACAGTTCAACAGGCAGCTGCCGGGCTTGTTTGATTAGTGCGGATATGACTGTGGCTGTCTTGTTATCACTGATTTTGGCAAGCATAACAAAGCGGGAATGGCGTTCTACCATCGTGACAATATATGAGTTTTTAGAGCCCTGTATCAGGTCTCCCTCCCAGTGACCTGGTATGGCTCTGTCTGCAACATCAGATGGCCTTTCGCTGATGGGTATTGCATCCGGAATTGAGCCTAATCCCTTTCCTTTAAGTGATGTCGTTCTGGATTTACGTACTACTCTTCCGCTTCTTAGGCACTGCTGCAGCTCTTTTTTTAAAGCTCCCCGGGTTTGTATAAAAAGCGTTTTATAAATCGTTTCGTGTGACACCTGCATTTCCTGATTATCCGGATAACAGCGTTTAAGCCAACCGGCGATTTGTTCCGGCGACCAGTCCTGATACATCTTCTCTGCAATGATTTTACACAATGCGGGGCATCCAATTAGCTTGCAAGGTTTTGGCCTCAGGGCACTGTCCCACGCGCCCTTATCAGCTTTTGCAGCTCGGTAATGTTTTGCACCTCCATGCCTTTTGATCTCGCGGCTAACAGTTGAAGGGGCTCTTGATAATTTGTCAGCGATGTCCCTGATGCTACTTTTTGCTACCAGCCCTCTGGATATTTCCTCTCTTTCATCAAGTGAAAGAGCCAGCCGGTGTCGCTTTCTGACAGGAGGGCGATAACCACCAGTTTGGTGAATAGTGGGCATAACAGAAGAGTGATATCTGTCGAACATTCTGGCGATATCATGCAGGGAATCACCTTGCTTATACCTGTCCCAGATAATCGCTTTCTGTTCTGGCGTGTAGTAAATGCGCGTTCTTCGTTTCATGGCAACGTCCCCCCCTTGTTTAAGGATAGCGTTGCGTCGACCCG
>NZ_JACAPA010000081.1:0-8821 GCF_013385945.1 Pantoea sp. B9002 | reverse complement strand
AGTTTTTGTTGACCACTACAATTCGCTACCTGCTTGCGCGCTGTATCGCGTTTCTCACGCGCCTCTGCAAGTGATACGAGACTGTAAGAACCAAAGGACATCAGGCGAGCCTTGCCTGCATACCGGTAACGGAATCTCCACCCTTTGCTTCCATCGGGATTGATCAGGAGGGCTAAGCCTTGCCCATCGTTCATGGTGTAAGGCTTGTCTAGCGGCTTTGCGCGCCGAATTTGTATGTCAGTTAGTGGCATGTGTATAAGCGGATTTTGTGTATAAGTATTCTATACACAACACTATACATACTTTTAGTGGATTCAGGCAGACTCTGTCGGACAGCCATGGACAGAGATATTCACATTAGCACTGAAAATAAAGGTTTTTTTGTACTTACTCGGACAAGCATGAACATTGATTGGCGGAAGACCACAGGAGTCGAACCTGCCCAGGACCGCTGGCGGCCCCAACCGGATTTGAAATCCGGCCGCCTCACCGGAGACGACGATCTTCCTTTGAAGATGCCGCAGGAGTATAGCGACAATCGCGGCGGAATTCTTGATCTCAGCCGTGCGTCACAGCACGTTTTCACCGTGAAGTTGCCGATACTCCTTTGGTGTATTGGCGTAACTCTTCTTAAACACCGAATAGAAATATTGCAGCGACGGGTAGCCACACATTTGTGAGATCTCATTGATGCTTAATGAAGAACACGCCAGCAGCTCGCGCGCTTTCTCCAGTTTTTCGCGGTGAATCATGGCGTGAATGGTGTCGCCAGTTTCATCGCGGAAGCGTTTTTCCAGATTCGATCGCGAGATGCCGATGGCATCCAGCACTTGTTCAACCTTAATACCTTTGCAGGCGTTAAAGCGGATGTAATGCATCGCCTGAATCACTGCGGGATCGTGCAAGGAGCGGAAATCGGTGGAGCGGCGCGCAATCACTTTCACCGGTGGCACCAGAATTCGTTGCAGTTGCAGAGGCTGATTATCCAGCAGGCGATGCAGCAGTTTTGCCGCCTGATAACCCATCTGACGTGAACCCTGCGCCACGGACGAGAGCGCCACGCGCGACAGATAACGCGTGAGTTCCTCGTTATCGATACCGATCACCGTGAGCTTCTCCGGCACCGGAATTTTGAGGTATTCACAGGCCTGCAACAGATGGCGCGCACGCGCATCGGTGACGGCGATAATGCCGGTTTGCTGCGGCAGGGTTTGCAGCCAGTCAGCCAAGCGGTTTTGAGCGTGCTGCCAATTTTCCGGCGCGGTTTCCATGCCCTGATAGACCACGCCTTGATAACGCTCGCGCGCCACCAGCTGGCGAAACGCATGCTCACGCTCCTGTGCCCAGCGTTTGCCGCTGGCTGCGGGCAAGCCATAGAATGCAAAGCGGTTCACGCCTTTCTCTTTCAAATGCAAAAAGGCACTCTCGACCAGCGCGGCGTTGTCGGTGGCGATGTAATGCACCGGCGGATAGTCCTGCGGCTGATGGTACGATCCGCCGACGCCGACAATCGGCACCGACACGTTCGCCAGCAGTTTTTCAATCGAGGGATCGTCGTAATCGGCGATAACCCCATCGCCCAGCCATTCACGGATGTTGTCGATGCGGCAACGAAAATCCTCTTCGATGAAAATGTCCCAATCCGTTTGTGATGCCTGTAAATATTCACCGACGCCCTCAACCACCTGACGGTCATAAACCTTATTGGCGTTGAACAGCAACGTAATGCGAAAGCGTTTCTCATGCATCGTGGCGCACTCTCCTAAATCGACAGCACCTTGCATAGCATGGCACGACGGACAGCAGAAAGAATTTGCGCCACATTGTGATCCCCCACGCGATTACACCCGGCGGCGCGTCGCGGTATCCATCCACACTGCCAGCAGCAGGATGGCGCCCTTGACGATGTACTGCCAGAAGGTTGGAACATCCATCATGCTCATGCCGTTATCCAGCGAAGCCATGATAAATGCGCCGATGACCGCGCCCGCCACCGAACCAACGCCGCCCGCCAGGCTGGTGCCGCCAATCACGCAGGCGGCGATGGCATCCAGCTCGGCAATGTTGCCTGCCGAAGGCGAACCCGCGCCAAGGCGTGAGCTAAGGATCAGGCCCGCAATCGCCACCATCACGCCATTGATGGCGAAGACCGCCAGCTTGGTGCGGGCCACATTAATGCCGGAAAGGCGCGCGGCATCCAGGTTGCCACCGATGGCATAAATCCGGCGACCAAAGGCCGTGCGTGTCGCCATAAACATGCCACCAAGCAACAGCAGTGCCAGCAGCAAGACCGGCGTTGGCACGCCGCGATAGTCGTTGAGCAGCCAAATCGCGCCCAGTACCAGAACGGCAGTGACGACCTGCCGCACCAGCGCACCGCTGACGGAGGTTTGCGCCAGACCAAGCTGTTGGCGACGCAGGCGCAAGCGCCATTGCCAGAGGATAAACAGCGCCAGGCCAGCAAAGCCGAAGCCAAAACCGATCCCGCCAGGCAGATAACTTTGGCCAATCTGCGACATCGCCGGGCTGGTGGGCGCCACCGTGGTGCCGTCGGTGATGCCGACCAGAATGCCGCGAAACGCCAGCATCCCCGCCAGCGTGACAATAAACGACGGGACTTTGCGATAGGCCACCCACCAGCCGTTCCAGGTGCCGAGCAGTAAGCCCATCACCAAGGTCACGACGATGGTGAGCGGCAGCGGCCAACCGAGCCAGACGTCAAAGATGGCCGCGGCCCCGCCGAGCAATCCCATCATTGAACCCACCGAGAGATCGATCTCCGCAGAGATAATGACGAACACCATGCCGACCGCAAGGATGCCGGTGATGGCGGTCTGGCGCAGTAGGTTGGAAACATTACGTGCGCTGAGCCAGGCACCGTCGGTGGTCCAGGTGAAGAACAGGGCGATCAGCACAATCGCACCCAGCATCACCAGCACCTGCAGATCCGGCAGCGAGAATTTACCGGGCGCACCTTTGCCCGGCGAGGTGAGGCCGCGTTGCGTACTTTCGGTCTTAAACATAGTGTTCACTCCGCAGGGCAGCTTCCATCACCTGCTCCTGAGTCAGGTTATCGTTAATCAGATCGGCTTTGATTTTGCCTTCATGCATCACCAAAACCCGATCGCTCAGGCCCAGCACTTCGGGCAGCTCAGACGAAATGACAATCACGGCAATCCCTTGCTGCACTAGCGAATTGATCAGCAAATAAATTTCCTGGCGCGCGCCCACATCAATGCCGCGCGTAGGCTCATCAAGAATTAAGATTTTTGGATTGAGCAGCAGACATTTAGCGAGGATCGCTTTCTGTTGATTCCCGCCGCTCAGGCGACCAATCGGCAGTTCCGCCGACGAGGTTTTCACTCGCAGGCGCGCAATGGCCTGGTTGATCGCCTGCTGCTCCTGCGCGTCATCCAGCAGCGAAAGTCGGGGAGAGAATTGATCCAGCGCGGCCAGCGTGATGTTTTTGCCCACGCCCATTAGCGGCACGATGCCATCCTTTTTGCGGTCTTCCGGCACCATCGCGATGCCGTGCGCGATGGCGGCGCGGCAGTCATTGATACGAACTTTCTTACCGTTAATGTGAATATCGCCCTGCCAGCGTCCCGGCCAAACGCCAAACAGACACTGCACGGTTTCGGTTCGACCGGCACCGACCAGCCCGGCAATACCAAGAATTTCACCGCGCTTCAGGCTAAAAGAGACGTTATCCACCCGGCGAATATGGCGGTTGACGGGATGCCACGCCGTGAGGTTCTCCACTTGCAACACGGTTTCGCCAATCTCGTGTGGGCTATGCGGATAGAGCGCCGTCAGCTCGCGCCCGACCATCATGGTGATGATGTCATCCTCACTCAGCCCGGCGGCCGCGCGGGTCGCGATATGCTGACCGTCGCGGATCACGCAGACGGAGTCGGAAATCGCTTTTACCTCATTGAGTTTGTGCGAGATGTAGATGCAGGCGATGCCGTGTTCGCGCAGATTTTTGATGATGCTTAGCAGCACCTCAGTTTCCTGTTCGGTGAGCGAAGAGGTCGGCTCGTCGAGGATCAGCAGGCGCACCTGTTTATTCAGGGCGCGCGCAATCTCCACCAGCTGTTGCTGGCCTAATCCCAGCTCGCCGACGCGCGTATCCGGCGATACCTGCAGCTTGACCCGCTCCAGCAGCTGCTGGCAACGCAGCGTCATGGTTTCGTCATCCACCATGCCGAAACGTCCCAGCTCTGCGCCGAGGAAAATGTTCTCCATCACCGTTAGCTGCCGCACCAGCGCCAGCTCTTGATGGATGATCACGATCCCTTTGCGTTCGGTATCACGAATGGTCTGCGCCTGAATCTCGTCGCCCGCAAAATGGATACTGCCTTCGAAGTCACCGTGCGGATACAGCCCGCACAGGATCTTCATTAGTGTCGATTTCCCCGAGCCGTTTTCGCCGCACAGCGACATCACTTCACCGGCTTCCAGCTGCAGGCTCACGTCATCCAGTGCTTTCACCGCGCCGAAACGCTTGGTGATATGGTTCATTTCCAGCAACATCGGCCTCTCTCCTTTACGGGCTTGCGCCTCAGAGTTCGCTCTGCTTGTGGAAGCCGTCTTTGACTACCGTGCTTTCAATGTTGTCTTTGTTCACCGGAATAGGATTCAGCAGGCGCGATGGCACATCTTTCAGGCCATTATTCAGCTTGCTGTTGCTGGCGGGTTGTTTGTCGTCACCGAGTTCCACCGCGATTTTGGCCGCTTCGGTCGCCAGTTCAGTGATGGGTTTATAAACCGTCATGGTTTGGGTGCCGTTCATAATGCGTTTGATGGCGGCCAAATCGGCATCCTGACCGGAGATCGCGACTTTGCCGGAAAGTCCCTGCGCGCTTAATGCCTGAATCGCACCGCCTGCGGTGGCATCATTCGACGCTACAACGGCATCAATGTGGTTGCTGTTCGCCGTTAAGGCGTTCTCCATTATTTTCAGGGCATTTTCCGGCAGCCAGGCATCAACCCACTGATCGCCGACCACTTTAATGCTGCCATTATCAATATAAGGTTTTAACACTTTCATCTGGCCGGCACGGAACAGGCGCGCGTTATTATCCACCGGCGAGCCGCCCATCAGGAAGTAATTACCTTTTGGTACTTGCTTCACAATACTTTCGGCCTGTAATTCGCCCACTTTTTCATTATCGAATGAGATATAAAAATCAATATCGGCGTTATTAATCATGCGGTCATACGCCAGCACTTTAATGCCTTCACGTTTCGCTTCCGCCACCACGTTACTTAAAACCTGGCCGTTATAAGGGATGATGACCAATACATCGACGCCGCGATTAATCATATTTTCAATTTGCGACATCTGCGTTTCTTCATTGCCGTTGGCCGATTGCACAAACACTTTGGCGCCCAGTGATTCGGCTTGTTTAACAAAGATATCGCGATCTTTTTGCCAGCGTTCCAGACGTAAATCATCAATAGCCATACCGATTTTGACTTCTTTGGCGCTACCCGCGTGACTAAACAGGGCCAGAGCCGCGCAGGCGGCCAACAGTGATTGTTTCATGTTCATGGTGTTAATCCTGTAGGTTGAGGCTGTTGTCGTTGTAAGGCTTATAACCAGGCCGATGAATTGTTGCCCTGAGTTTCAGATGACATCAATTACTGATTTTTATCCGGCTATTACGTTTTTTGGTTTATTTGCGATTTTATGAGCGTGATCGATATTTGAACGCTTTCAGAAAAAACGAAGTGAGAGAGGCTGAATGAAAATAACGACATTATTTTGCGAGCTGGCGCACAAATAATAATTATCTTACGTTGAGTGTTAAATATCGTAATTGAGCAGCAGTAAATTACATCATCACAATAATGGCTCAAAGCTGACCATTCGGGTCCTCATGCTAAGGAGCTAACTATGCACGCCTATTTCGACCAGCTTGATCGCGTTCGTTATGAAGGGAGTAATACCCGCAATCCTCTGGCGTTTCGTCATTACAACCCGGACGAAGTGATTCTCGGTAAAACCATGGCGGAGCATCTGCGCTTTGCGGCCTGTTACTGGCATACCTTTTGCTGGAACGGCGCGGATATGTTTGGCGTTGGCGCGTTTGATCGTCCGTGGCAGAAGCCAGGTGATGCGCTCGAACTGGCGAAGCAAAAAGCCGATGTCGCCTTTGAGTTCTTCCATAAACTGAATGTGCCTTATTACTGCTTCCACGATGTGGATGTCTCACCGGAAGGCGATTCGCTGAAAAGCTATCGCGAAAACTTTGCCGTAATGACCGATAAGTTGCTGGAAAAACAGCAGGAAACCGGCGTGAAACTGCTGTGGGGAACCGCCAACTGCTTTACCCATCCGCGTTACGGTGCGGGTGCGGCGACCAATCCGGATCCGGAAATTTTTGCCTGGGCGGCCAGCCAGGTGTGCAGCGCCATGCAGGCCACGCAAACTCTGGGCGGCGAGAACTATGTGCTGTGGGGCGGACGTGAAGGGTATGAAACCCTGCTGAATACCGATCTGCGTCAGGAGCGCGAGCAGATTGGCCGGTTTATGCAGATGGTGGTGGAGCACAAACATAAGATCGGTTTCCACGGCATGTTGCTGATCGAACCCAAGCCACAGGAGCCGACGAAACATCAGTATGACTATGATGTGGCAACGGTTTATGGCTTCCTGAAGCAGTTCGGGCTGGAGAAAGAGATCAAAGTGAATGTGGAAGCCAACCACGCGACGCTGGCGGGCCACTCTTTCCATCATGAGATCGCAACGGCCATCGCGCTGGGCATTTTTGGCTCGGTGGATGCTAACCGTGGCGACATGCAGTGTGGCTGGGATACCGACCAGTTCCCGGTCAGCGTGGAAGAGAATGCGCTGGTGCTGTACGAAATTATCAAAGCGGGCGGATTCACCACCGGCGGCTTAAACTTTGATGCCAAAGTCCGCCGCCAGAGCACTGATAAATACGACCTGTTCTATGGCCATATCGGCGCGATGGATACCATGGCGCTGGCGTTAAAAGTTGCGGCACGCATGGTAGCGGACGGCGAGCTGGATAAGCGTGTGGCGCAGCGCTACAGCGGCTGGAACGGCGAGTTTGGGCAGCAGATCCTGAAAGGTGAATTTTCCCTCGCCGCGCTGGCGGATCAGGCGCAGCAACAGCAATTTAATCCACAGCATCGCAGTGGACGCCAGGAACAGCTGGAGAATCTGGTGAATCACTACTTGTTTGATTTTTAACTTTTCAGGAGCGCAGCATGGTTATCGGCATCGATTTAGGCACCTCCGGCGTGAAAGTGGCGTTGCTGGATGCGCACGGCAAAGTGATTGCAGTGGAGAGTGCGCCGCTGGAGGTGTCGCGGCCGCAGCCGTTATGGAGCGAGCAAGATGCCGAAAGCTGGTGGCAGGCAACGGATCGTGCCATGCAGGCGCTGGCGCAGCAGCACGATCTCAGCGGCGTGAAGGCGATTGGCCTGAGCGGGCAGATGCACGGCGCCACCTTGCTGGGTAGCGATAATCGGGTGCTGCGTCCGGCGATTTTGTGGAATGACGGGCGCAGCGGCGAGCAGTGCCAGGAACTGGAGAAGCGCGTGCCGGATTCGCGTCGCATCACCGGCAATCTGATGATGCCCGGCTTTACCGCGCCTAAACTGCTGTGGGTAAAACAGCATGAGCCGCAGGTGTTTGCTCAGGTGGCTAAAGTACTGCTGCCAAAGGATTATCTGCGCTTGCGCCTGAGCGGTGAGTTCGCCAGCGATATGTCGGACGCGGCGGGCACGATGTGGCTGGATGTGGCGCAGCGCGACTGGAGCGATGAGATGCTTAGCGCTTGCGATTTGCAGCGCAGCCAGATGCCGCAACTGTTTGAGGGCAATCAAATCACCGGCACCTTGTTGGCGGATGTCGCCGCGCGCTGGGGCATGCAAAGCGTGCCGCTGGTGGCGGGCGGCGGCGATAACGCCGCGGGTGCGGTGGGTGTCGGCATGGTCGAGCCGGGACAAGGCATGCTGTCGCTCGGCACGTCGGGCGTCTATTTCCTGGTGAGCGACGGCTATCTCAGCAATCCACAGCGTGCGGTGCACAGCTTCTGCCACGCGCTGCCGCAGCGCTGGCATTTGATGTCAGTGATTTTGAGCGCGGCTTCCTGCCTCGATTGGGCGGCGGCGTTGACCGGCTGCGCCGATGTGCCGCAACTGCTGAGTGAGGCGGAAAAAGCGCGCAGCGATGTGCCGCCAGTGTGGTTCCTGCCTTATCTTTCTGGCGAGCGCACGCCGCATAACAATCCGCAGGCGCAGGGCGCGTTCTTTGGTTTAACGCATCAGCATGGCCGGCCAGAACTGGCGCGCGCGGTGCTGCAAGGCGTGGGCTTCGCGCTGGCCGAAGGCATGGATGCGGTGCATGAGTGCGGCGTGCAGCCGAAAACCGTGATGCTGATTGGCGGCGGTGCGCGAAGTGCATACTGGCGTCAGATGCTGGCGGATATCAGCGGGCAGACGCTGGATTATTGTCACGGCGGCGAAGTCGGCCCGGCGCTGGGTGCGGCGCGACTGGCGCAGCTGGCGATTGATCCGGCGAGCGAATGGCCGTCGCTGGAGCTGGCGCAGCGGCATCAACCGGATACGGCGCGGCATCAGGCGTATCAGCCACAGCGCGAGGTGTTTGCGCGCTTGTATCAGCAGTTGCAGCCGTTGATGTCTTGATGTGGAGGAGTGATGGCTGGATTTGGCAGGGTGTTGGGGTTTTTATCGGTTATGATTGGGTAATTATGTTGAAGTGAGTGGCTTGATTTGGTCGCCATTAATGGCGACCCTACATGTAGGGCTGAGGGATCCCCAG
>NZ_JACAPA010000080.1:0-8138 GCF_013385945.1 Pantoea sp. B9002 | reverse complement strand
TGAATGCGCACCCTACGAATAAACATTCCGGCAAATGTTTTAACGCAAACCCTCTTACTCCTGCACACGCTCAAAGGTGGCAATCACCCGGTCGATATGCTTCTTCATCGCGCTTCTCGCTGCTTTCGCATCGTGTTTTTCCAGCGCGGAGAGAATCGCCATATGTTCGGACTCTGAGACAAACGGCATATCGCTTGGCGTGTAGTGCGCCTGTAGCATGCGGAACATGCTGCCATAGCGATGGCCGAGCAGGTGGCCGATGATAAATCCATAGGCAGGATTACCGCTCGCCTGGGCAATGCGGATATGGAACAGGCGGTCGCCGGGATGGGTACGCGATTGCGCGCGGTTGTCCTCGCAGTTTTGCAAATACGCTGCGCGAATCAGCGCCAGTTCCTGCTCGCTGGCATGCACAGCCGCAAGCGCAGCGGCTTCCGGCTCAATTAGACGGCGGGCTTGCAGCAGCGAGAAGGGTGGCAGTTCGGTGGAGAAATCCAGATTGATGCCCAGTTCATCGTCCGGCTCATTCCACTGATCGCGTCCGGCCTGCATCATCACCGGCTCCTGCGTGCTGGAACGCGCTTTCACAATCACGCCATTGCCGACCTTCACATCCACCAGACCAATCACCTCGAGTGCGATCAGCGCTTCACGCACCGATGCACGACTGACCTGAAGCTGCTCAGCCAATTCGCGCTCCGCTGGCAGGCGGCTGCCGGGCGGAAATTCGTTATTGTCGATAAGGCGCGTCAGCTGGTCTGCTATTTGTCTGTAAAGCCTGGGGTTTTCCATCTTTTTGATCGGCATTGCGCTGCTCCCTGTCTAAATAAATTAAGTGATCAGTTGCACAAATAATCGTCAGGACACTTGTCAATGTTACGCAATTGTCAATAAAACGTAATGCGTAAGCGAAAAAGTAGCCAGCGTTATTTTGCTATCCCGTTGGGAAAAAATCACCTTTCAATGGCCTGACCATTAGATCTTTGGACCAGAGGAAATGCAATGAATTTACATGGAAAACGCGTGTTAATCACCGCCGCCGGACAAGGCATCGGGTTAGCCAGTGCACGCTACTTTGCTGAGCAGGGCGCAGACGTCATCGCCAGCGATATCAACATTGCCGCGCTGCAGGATCTGCCCGGCATTCGCGCTTATCAGCTGGATGTCACCGACCGCCAGGCGATTAGCGCGGCGGCGCAGGAACTCGGCACGCTGGATGTGTTGTTCAACTGCGCGGGCGTGGTTCACAGCGGCAGCCTGCTGGAATGTAGCGAGAAAGAGTGGCAGTTCGCGCTCGATCTCAACGTCACGGCGATGTTTCGCATGATCCAGGCGTTTCTGCCTGCGATGCTGCAACAGCAAAAAGGGTCGATCATCAACATGTCATCGGTGGCATCGAGTGTGAAAGGCGTGGTCAATCGCTTTGCCTACAGCGCCACCAAAGCGGCGGTGATTGGCCTGACGCGTTCGGTGGCGGCGGATTACATTGGCGAAGGCATCCGCTGCAACGCGATCTGCCCCGGCACCATCGATTCGCCGTCGCTGCGTCAGCGCATTGCCGCGCAGGCGCAGGCGGAAGGGCGCAGCGAAACGGAGGTTTATAACGCCTTTGTCGCGCGCCAGCCGATTGGCCGTATCGGCACCACAGAAGAGATCGCTTATCTGGCGGCCTATCTGGCATCCGATGCCAGCGCTTACACCACCGGCACCGCGCAGATTATCGATGGCGGCTGGAGCAACTAACAGGAGTAGAAGAATGAAATTATTACGTGTTGGCGAACCGGGCAAAGAGCGTCCGGCAATGCTGGATGAGCAGGGCGAACTGCGCGATTTGTCGCACTTCATTGATGATTTGGCGGGCGATGCGCTGTTGCCGTCCGCGCTGGAAAGATTGCGCCAGCTGCCGCTCAGCGAACTGCCGAAAATCAGCGGTGAGCCGCGCATTGGTGCCTGCGTCGGAAAGATCGGCAAGTTTATCTGTATCGGCCTGAACTATGCCGATCACGCCGCCGAAACCGGCGCCGACATCCCGCTGGAGCCGGTGGTGTTTAGCAAATGGACCAGCGCGGTAGTCGGGCCGAACGACGCGGTGCGCATTCCGCGCGGCTCGGTGAAAACCGACTGGGAAGTGGAACTGGGCGTGGTAATTGGCAAAGGCGGCAGCTACATCGCTGAAGAGGATGCGCTGTCGCATGTTGCGGGCTACTGCGTGGTGAACGACGTCTCGGAACGTGAATATCAGATCGAACGCGGCGGCACCTGGGACAAAGGCAAAGGCTGCGACACCTTTGGCCCGATCGGTCCCTGGCTGGTGACCGCCGATGAGATTGCCGATCCGCAGCAGCTCGATCTGTGGCTGGAGGTTGACGGCAAGCGCTATCAAAACGGCAACACCCGCACCATGATCTTCTCGGTCGCGCACATCATCAGCTATCTCAGCCGTTTTATGAGTCTGCAGCCGGGCGACATCATCTCCACCGGCACGCCGCCGGGCGTCGGCATGGGACAGAAACCGCCGGTTTATCTGCATGCCGGGCAAGTTATCCGCTTGGGCATCGCCGGGCTGGGCGAGCAGCGTCAAATCACCGAGGGCAGCGCACAATGACCAAACTTACTGCACTGCGCGTGGAAGACATCCGTTTTCCCACCTCGCAGCATCTTGATGGTTCGGATGCGATGAATCCAGATCCGGATTATTCAGCTGCTTACGTCATCATCGAGACAGATAACGCGGCGATCAGTGGCCACGGCCTGACTTTTACCATCGGGCGCGGCAATGAAATTTGCTGTGCCGCGATACGTGCGCTTGGGCATCTGATTGTTGGCCGCCAGTTGGAGTCGATCACCGCCGATATGGGGCAATTCTGGCGCGATATTACCAGCGACAGCCAGCTGCGCTGGATCGGGCCGGACAAAGGCGCGATTCATCTGGCGACCGGCGCGGTGGTCAACGCGGTTTGGGATCTGTGGGCGAAATCCGTAGAGAAGCCGCTGTGGCGGCTGGTGGCCGATATGTCACCGCAGGAGTTGGTGCGCTGCATCGATTTCCGCTATCTCACCGACTGCATCACGCCGGACGAAGCACTCGCAATGCTGACGGCGCAGCAGGCGGGCAAAGCAGATCGCATCCGCCAGCTGGAGCAGCACGGCTATCCTTGCTACACCACCTCGGCGGGCTGGCTTGGCTACGACGACGACAAACTGCGCCGCCTGTGCCAGCAAGCAGTCGATGCCGGCTTCTCGCACATCAAGCTGAAAGTTGGGCGTGATCTCGAAGATGATATTCGCCGCGTGCGCATCGCGCGCGAAGTGCTGGGGCCGGATCGCCAGCTGATGATCGACGCCAACCAGGTTTGGGAAGTGAATGACGCGGTGGATTGGGTGCAGCAACTGGCGTTCGCGCGTCCGTGGTTTATCGAAGAACCCACCAGCCCGGACGATATCGAAGGACATCGCAAGATTCGTCAGGGCGTTGCGCCGGTCAAAGTGGCCACCGGCGAAATGTGCCAGAACCGCATCATCTTTAAGCAGCTGATCATGCGCGAGGCGATTGACGTGGTGCAGATCGATGCCTGTCGTCTCGGCGGTGTTAATGAAGTGCTGGCGGTGATGTTGATGGCGGCGAAATATCAGCTACCGGTGTGTCCGCATGCTGGCGGCGTTGGCCTGTGCGAATACGTTCAGCATCTGTCGATGATCGACTTCGTTTGTATTGCTGGCAGCCATGAAGGCCGGGTCATCGAGTACGTCGATCATCTGCACGAACATTTCCTTGATCCTTGCGAGATCCGCGGCGCTGCTTATATGCCGCCGACTGCGCCTGGCTTCTCAATCGAAATGTATCCCGCTTCGCGTGAGCAATACCGCTATCGCGCGCAGGGAGGCTGACGTGCGAATCGACGCTCATCAGCACTTCTGGCGCTACGACGCGGCGCACTTTCCGTGGATCACCGAATCCATGACGCGGTTGCAACAGGATTATCGGCCAGACGATCTCGCCCCGCTGCTTGCGCATTGTGAGTTGCAGGGTTCGATTGCGGTGCAGGCGCGGCAGTGTGTGGCGGAGACGCAGCAGCTGTTGCAGTGGGCGCAGCAGCAACCGGCAACGCAGGTGGTTGGCTGGATCGACGTCACCGCCGCGGATTTGGCGGAGCAGTTGATGGCATTGCAGCATCCGTTGCTGCGCGGTTTTCGTCATCAGGTGCAGGATGAACAGGATCCTGCCGCATGGTTGCAGCAACCGCGCGTGTCAACCGGCATCACTCAGTTGCAGCGGCATGATTACGTGTGGGAAATGTTGGTGACCTGGCGACATCTGGCGGATGCCTCGCGCTTTGCCGCGCAGCACGATCGCCACTGGCTGGTGCTCGATCATCTGGGAAAACCGGATATTGCGCGCGGCGCTCAGGCGTGGGGCGAGCAGGTCGCGGAACTGGCCGCGATGCCGCATGTGGTCTGCAAATTGTCCGGACTGGTCACCGAAGCACCGCACGGCCAGTGGAGCAGCGCGCTGCTGCGGCCCTTTATTGATGAAGCGCTGGCGCGTTTTGGTCCGCAGCGCCTGATGTTTGGTTCAGATTGGCCAGTTTGCCTGCTGGCAGCGGAATATCACGCGGTGGCGCAGCTGATTGACGACGCGCTCGCGGAGCTGTCCGCCGACGAACAGGCCGCCATTTGGGGCAACACCGCCGCGCAGGTTTACAGCCTGACAGGAGAAAATAATGAATCTGTTTTTGCAGGATAAAGTGATTATCGTCACCGGCGGCGGATCGGGCATTGGTGCCGCCATCTCACGTCTGCTGGCGGAAGAGGGCGCAATTCCCGTTATCGTCAGCAACGCACAGCCCGAAGAGATGTGGCTGGCCGCTCTGCGCGAACTGCAGCCGCAAACGGAAGTGCTGCTGGCCGATCTCTGCGATGAGCAAAACTGCCAGCGTGCGGTGGAAGCCGTGCAGCAGCAGTTTGGCCGCATCGACGGGCTGGTGAATAACGCCGGCGTCAACGATGGCGTCGGGCTGGAAGCGGGGCGCAGTGCCTTTGTCTCCTCGCTGGAAAAGAACCTCATTCACTATTACCAGATGACGCATTTCTGCCAGCGCGCACTGGAAAACAGCCGCGGTGCGATCGTCAACATTGCGTCCAAAACTGCGCTGAGCGGGCAAGGCGGCACCAGCGGCTACTGCGCGGCGAAAGGGGCGATTTTGTCACTGACGCGCGAATGGGCAGTATCGCTGCGACATAGCGGCGTGCGGGTCAACGCCGTGGTGCCCGCCGAAGTGATGACGCCGCTGTACGAACGCTGGATCGGTACCTTTGCCGATCCGCAAACTGAACTGGAGAAAATCACCCAGCGTATTCCGCTCGGCCAACGCATGACCACGCCGGAAGAGATCGCTAACACCGTGGTGTTTTTGCTGTCGCCGCGCGCTTCGCACACCACCGGCGAGTGGCTGAGCGTTGATGGCGGCTATCTGCATCTCGATCGGGCGCTGTTATGAGTGGCGCAACTGAGCGTTATTGTCTGGCGCTGGATCTGGTGGATGAGGCGGAGAAGATCGCCGAATACCAGCGCCTGCATCAGCGCATCTGGCCGGAAGTGGCGCAGCATTTGCGCCAGCACGGCATCGTGAATATGGAGATTTACCGGCTTGGCACCCGACTTTTTATGCTGATGGAGGTGAACGATCGCTTTAACACGCAGGATTTTGCTCAGGCATCTGAACAGGATCCGCAAATTCAGCGCTGGGAAGCGCTGATGTGGCAGTTCCAACAGCCAACGCCCTGGACGCCCGAAGGGGAAAAATGGGTGGCGATGGCGCGAATATTCTCTTTGCAGGACCAATAACAACACTTACCGACTGTACCCTACGAGGATATAACCATGTCAACACAACGCGTCGAGACGCCTGAAAATATGGGCGTCAGGGGAACTATTAGCCTGCGCTGGGCGTTCATGCTGATTACCACCCTGTTTTTCATGTGGGGCGTTTCCTACGGCCTGCTGGATGTGCTGAATAAACACTTTCAGGAAACGTTAAACGTCACCAAAGCACAATCGGGATTATTACAGGCGGCCTATTTCGGTGCCTATTTTATTGTCGCATTACCTGCCGGTTATTTTATGCAGCGTCACGGCTATAAAGCCGGAATATTGGCGGGATTATCGCTGTATGCCATCGGCGCACTGCTGTTTGTGCCAGCGGCGATGGTCAATGATTTCTCGGTATTCCTGTTTGCGCTGTTCGTACTGGCGTGCGGGCTTGGCTGCCTTGAAACCGCCGCCAATCCGTATGCCACGGTGTTGGGCGATCCAAATGGTGCGGAACGTCGTCTCAATCTGGCGCAATCCTTTAACGGGTTAGGGCAGTTTGTTGGACCGATGATCGGTGGCTCGCTGTTCTTCACACACACCAGCTCTGATGCAGCGCAGGAAAGCGTCAAAATCACCTACGTGGTAATTGCGTGTGTGGTTATCGCCATCGCGTTGTTATTTAAACGCACCGCCTTGCCAGATATACGTGAATCCGCCAGCCAACATATTCAGCAGCCCGGCGCTACCTTATGGCAGCAGAAACATTTTGTCGGCGGCGTGATTGCGCAGTTCTTCTATGTTGCTGCCCAGGTTGGCGTTGGCGCCTTCTTTATTAACTACGCCACCGAGCACTGGCACGGCGTGACCAACCAAAGCGCGGCTTATATGCTTTCGGTTGCGATGATCTGTTTCATGCTGGGACGTTTCTTCTCAACCTGGCTGTTGGGACGAGTGAAACCGGCCGCGATGCTGGCGGCTTACGCGCTCATCAACATCGTGCTGTGCGCGGTTGTGATGCTCGGCGCAGGCGATGTTTCCGTCGTTGCGCTGATCGCCATCTTCTTCTTTATGTCCACCATGTTCCCCACCATCTTTGCCATGGGCGTTAAAAATCTCGGCGAATCAACCAAACAGGCCAGCTCGTTTATGATCATGGCGATTGTCGGCGGCGCGATCATGCCCTATTTCATGGGGCTGATTTCTGACCATGTCAGTACCGCCGTGGCTTACAGCTTGCCGCTGCTGTGCTTTGTTGTGGTGCTGGCCTATGCGTTGAGGCAGCGCAGACATTCATAATGCGGTGAGTGACTTGAAGGGCGATTCTGCGGGATCGCCTCGCGAGTGAAGGTTAAAGTATTGCGTGTAAATGCCGATAACCGTTTCAGGCTTTTAAAAGCTGTTTTTGGTACTCAATATTCGTATTAATCAGGAGAGCAAGATGGATGTATCACAAATTACATCACTGGCTACCGGCCTTGATAACATGGAACTGGCTAATAAAATAAGCACACTGGTACTGAAGAAGACGCTGGATAATCAGCAAACGATGGCGGCTGGTATTCTGGATTCGATTCCTCAGTTGCCTGCGAACCCTGCAATAGGGCGCAACATTAATACCACTGCCTGAAGTCAGCATTAACGGTTTTATGGAGTGATGCCGATCTGGTATCACTCCAAATCGCCATTTTTAATGGGGCATACGCTATTTTCCTTCTATGCGCTTGGCAAGTAGTTGAATGAACCGGTTTCTGCATTCGGCGATGAATAATCATCATTTTGTCATGCTGGATGTGGTTATGACGACCTACGCTAATCACCACACATAGCCGCCTTATCTAGCGAGCCATTAATCAGCTGCAACACCATTGCTTAGCTGAATGCCCGTCATTGCCGGATGAGAACCCCGCTTCAATGAAGAGCGCGGCAGACTTTGTTTCAGAGAGGCAAAGCAGCAACCCGCATAACCATTTGTGCATGAGAAAATCCTGGGGAAACGATAAAAAATAGAGGCCAGGATACTCCTGCGGAGGGGGCTGGATGTTGTCTGAAATCAAGTGGGATATTTGGATGGGAGGAAAGGGATATAAACTTCGACAATGAGATAAAGTTAGAGTGGTAGTCTGCTGTGAGCGAAGAACGGAAGTTCTCATTTGTCATGACCGCCGGGATGCGGGACTAACATTCGCGTGTGATAATCAACGGGGAACAATTCACCCCAGGTGTATATAGGTTTTGAGCGGAGAATTTTGATTTTTACTCCTCACTCTGTTTATTTAAAAATATAACGATATAGCTCAAAGGTATAAATGTAGTGGCACACTGAATT
>NZ_JACAPA010000079.1:0-2447 GCF_013385945.1 Pantoea sp. B9002 | reverse complement strand
CAGTCCGGCGCCGCGGAACTCCGGACGCGCATCGTTGGTCGGGGTTGCCGGGTCGATCCAGCCGGTCTGCGGCTCAACGTTATCCCATGCGCCTTCCAGTGCATCGCCCGGCATGCCGACGTTGCCGTCGCCCGGCAGCTCCGGTGCGCTCAGATCGATTTCCAGACCAACCGGTGTGGTCATTTCGGTTTTGTTGCCAGCCTTATCAGTAATAACGGCAATGATGTCGTAATTACCTTCTTCCAGTGCCGGGCTGATGGCGACTTCCCAATTGCCTTCCGCGTCAACCACGCCGGTACCCAGTAAGTTACCATCCTGATCGCGCAGTTCAATTTTTGCGCCTACTTCAGACGGCTCAGCGGTACCTTTGATCACCGGCTCACGATCGTTGGTGCTGCCGCCGGAAACCGGTGCGCCAGTCGAGTCATTAATCTCGGTGATCACCGGTTCAGCCGGTGCGGTAGTATCAATGATGATGGTGAGTTGTGAAGACGGCAGGCCGGCGTTGCCCGCTTTGTCGCGGTTGACAACGTGGAAGCTGTAACGGTCGTCCGCCAGCGCGTCAGGGAACGGGAAGCGCCAGGTGCCCTGTGCGTTCACTTCCGCTTCGCCGACTTTTTCATTGTTTAGGTAGACGTCAACAAAAGTGTTGCGCTCGGCAGTACCTACCAGCGTCGGTTTGTTCTTGTTGGTGTAAACTTCGGCACCGCTAAAGGTAACGCCAGCAATTTCAAAAGAGGGAGGGTTGATGATTGAAACACCATCTTCGTCGTGCAGGTCGTCAATCGCTGCCTGGCCTGGTGCTACGGTGTCAACCACCAGTTCAAAGCCCGGCAATGGCAGGCTTGGCTTGCCGGTGATTGGGTCACGTTCCACCAGCACGATGTCATGATCGCCATCCTCCAGAGGCGGTTTTGGCGTCCACTTCCAGCTGCCATCGTCACCAATCATCACTTCATCAATTTTGGTGCCATTGTCGATAATTTCGATTTTGTTGCCGGGCTTACCGGTGCCCGTAAAGGTTGGGGATTTTTCCGAACTGTGGTCACCAGGGTTAATGATTTTGCCCTGCTGGTCGGTCACGCCGCCGATAACGATAGAGGTTGGGATGTTCGGGCCGCCGTTGCTGCCGTCGTCGTAGTCGTTGCCGTTATCGCCGCCGTTGCCATTGCCGTTGCCATTGCCGTTGTTGTTGTCTTTCTCAGCCATGTGCTTGCCAACCAGCATGCCGAGGCCGGTGGCCGCGGCCAGCGCCGCCAGTGCGCCCAGCGCAATCAGCGCCGGCGACAGCATAAAGCCGGCCATGGTCAGGTTGTTCAGGCCCGCTGCGCCCGGGAACTCCACGGCGCCCAGCGCGACGGCGCTGCTCTCACCGTCCAGCAGGAAGGCGGCTTCATCGCCCTCTTCACCGCTGGTCGCGGTGTATTCATGCCACTGGCCGTCTTCGCCTTTACCCACCAGCTCGCCGGCGTTGTCGTAGTAGTCAGTAATAATCAGCGCCGGATGCTCAAGATCTGCGCCTTCCAGCACCACGTGCAGGTCTTTGCCTACGCGCTTTAATGTGATGTTTTCCGGGGCAAAGCCTTTCTCACCTTCTGAAAGAATATATTTGCCGCCAGGAATCGCTTTAACCTTGACCGCTTTCGCGCTGGTTAACACTTCCGCTCTGACAATCGTGTTGTTCTCAACGACTGCCGCATTTACCTGAACTGCACTCATGGATGATCCCTTAAGTGTGAATTGATTTTGACGTCAACCTTCCGGGCGACGCAGAGTGAGCCTGAGAGAGTCTTCAACAGTTGAGATTTCCCCAGATGTTAGGATCCTACCAACTATAAGAATCGTCTGAATCAAGCCGTGTCTTGGAATGTAGGAATGCGGAGGATTTAGCTGTAGGAAAGAGGGTTTTCTACGTTATTTCAATTAAATACGGTTAAGACAAGCCAGTGAGTTTATGTGTGCGTTACGGCGATTAAATAACAAAACCGCTGCTTTTTAGGGCAGCGGTCCGAACTACACGAGTGAAAAGACGTTAGTGATTTTCTAATGTCGTGTTGATGCCCATCTGTACCAGCAGTTCCGCCGATTGGTTACTGTGCCGGAACACCTGATACTCCACGCCCGCCACTTTCACGTTACCGACGCTGTTCCATTCACCGCTGTCCGAGCCATCCGGCATTAAGTCATTTAGCGTCAACTCACGCCCCGCTTCACCGGTGACTTTTAGCTGAATCTTGCCGTCATTGATGAACAGATCACTTTCACCGCTACTGAGAACATCCTGCAGATTCAGGCTCAGCGTGGAGAGGTTTTGCTCGTTCATATCGATCTGATGTGCAGCATCGCTCGACGCGATGGCTGGTGCATCTGCCAGGCTAAATACCGCTGGCGAGGGCTCGGCCTCTTTGTGCAGCGCAATGGCGATATCATCGATCCAGAAGTCATTC
>NZ_JACAPA010000008.1:0-238763 GCF_013385945.1 Pantoea sp. B9002 | reverse complement strand
TCGGGGCTAAAATTGCGTCTGTTACGTCCGGTCATAATGTCACCTGTTTTGACTATGAGGTGATGATATCACCTCTATTCAGGTGGCCAAATTCAGTGTGCCACTACATAAAGTAACGCTTACCCCCGAAGTACTGACGCATGTACATCGGGATTGTGATTCGCACGAAGTAGTTACCGCTTGCATCTAAAATTAAATACTTATCTCTATTGAAACTCATCTTAACCCCGGTTATTTTGTCGGGGCTTTTTCACGGGAGTATGTCCTGTGAATGTTGCTGAAGTCTTTCCTCTTAACTATATAATTCAGTTGGTTAAGTGGGTTTCGGGGATGGTTTCTTACCCTGTTATGACATGTCGGTTCGAGTCCGACCTTCGCACCATCGATTGATGCAAAATTAAGTCGCTTACGAGCGGCTTTTTTTGTGTCTGAAATCTGGCTTTCGAGTTAACTCGTGGCCCTTAAGATCCCCTTAAGAACTCTTCGTATAATAGCGCCCATCAACGTAAACCAAGAGCTCACCATGAAAAACACCCTGATTTCCCTTTCGATTCTTTTATCTGCTTTGAGCGTGACGTCTGTTCAGGCTGCCAACCCAGCCACCGGCTGCGCCGCTAAAAAGCAGGATATCCAGCAAGAGCTGGCGATGGCGCGTGAGCATGGCAATGCTGCGCGCATCGCCGGTCTGGAAAAGGCCTTACGCGAAACCAATGAAAACTGCACCGACAGCGGCTTGCTCAAAGCGCGCCAGGAGAAAGTGGCCGAGAAGCAGCTGAAAGTGCAGGAGCGTGAGCAGGATCTCCAGGAAGCGCAGGCCAAAGGCCGCAGCGATAAAATTGAAAAACAGCAGCGCAAACTGGATGAAGCACGTGAAGAGTTGAAAGAAGCGCAGGATGCATTGACGCAGTAAACCAGGCGTCTCATCTCGAAAAACTCGCTCTTTGTCTCAAAATTCTCCCGTAGAGATTTTTTTCATTCAACTGTCGGGATTGCATGGCAGAATGGCGCTCCGGTGAAATCAGTGGAGGTGCAGAAGCGATGACAGTTGAAATTGAGCAGCGTATCTACGAGCTGGTGCGACGTTACGACGGCGTTTACCTGTTTAAGCAAAAAACGCTGACGCCGCAGATTGATATCGATAGCGATCTTAACTTCGAGCGTGAAGAAGCATCAGCGCTGATGGATGAGTTCTTCGACGAGTTCAGCGTTGATCGCGGCGGATTCGTCATCGAAACCTACTATCCCGATGAGCCCTCGCTGGCGCAGATTCTCAATCCATTTAATAAGCGTGAAGTGCCGGTAGTACCCGATTTCACGCTGGGAATGTTGATTGAATCGGCAAAAGCGGGGCGCTGGCTGTACGAGTAACAGCAGGCTCAGCGCCGAGCCTGCCACTTTTCACCGCTTCACATGCACGCCAAAGCCACTCTCTTCCGGGACAAACTCCGCCTTTAACGTCAGCGCAGGAATCTCATAGTCGCCGCCGTTCTGCTGACGATAGGCAATGGGCGCTGTCTGTTCCAACGTATCCAGCCTTGTTGCCAGCGCATCGCACCAGCCAGCAAAACGTTCGGCTGCCAACTTCTGTACGCGATAGAAAACCAGCGGCGGCAGCACGCTAAAGCCGGGATAAAACAGTAAGCCGTGTTGAATCGGGAACAGCAGATCGTTAATCGGGCCGTTAATGCCGCGCGGGCTGTAGTGCGATTCCCATCCGCCGGTCGTCACCACTAATATCGCGCGTTTGCCGCTGAGATTGCCTTCGCCGTAACGATCGCCCCAATGCTGTTCATTGTGCTCGCCCACGCCGTAGGCAAAACCGTTAGCGTAAACGCGGTCAAACCAGCCTTTCATGATGGCGGGCATCGAAAACCACCACAGTGGAAACTGGAAAATCACCGTATCGGCCCAGCGCAATTTTTCCTGCTCGGCGGCGATATCGGCGGCCTGCAGCTGATGATCGTAGGCGAAGCGGGAATCCACCGTCGCATCGTAGTGGTCGCCCACTAACGGGGCGCGCGTGTCGGCAGCGTCGAGCGGCGCTTTCCACTGCATCGCATAGAGATCAGAGACCTGCACCTGATGTCCGGCATGCTGCAAATGCTGCACGGCAAAGTCTTTGAGCGAACCACTCAGTGAACGCGGTTCCGGATGGGCATACACAATCAATACATTCATGGGCTTAATCCTGTGAGATGAAAACCACTGCAGATTAAGTCGGCGCTGGGTATAGTAGAAATCAATTGCTGATATCTCAGGTATAGACAAAGTGAATATCAACTCGCTGGATTTGAATCTGCTGCAGACGCTCAATGTGCTGTTAAGCGAACTCAACGTCACGCGCGCGGCGCAGCGTCTGCATCTCTCGCAGCCTTCCGTCAGCGCTCAGCTGGCGCGATTGCGTAGGCATTTTGACGATCCGCTTTTGCTGCCTGGACCGCGCGGCATGTTGCCAACGGCGCGCGCAGAAGCTTTGCGTGAGCCGCTGCGTCTGGCGCTGGAAGCGGTTGAGCGTGCGGTCGCGCCGCCCGATACCTTTAATCCGGCCAATGCCGATATCACCTGGCGCCTCGCCGCCACCGATTACACCTCGTCGGCGTTGGTGCTGCCCGCGCTCAACCTGATCCGCGCTGCTGCGCCGCAAAGTCGTATGGCGATATTGGCGCTGAATCCGCCGCTGGTGGCGCAGCAGTTGGAAAAAGGTGAGCTGGATGTGGTGTTTCACACCGGCGATAACGCGCCGCCGACGCTGCATCAACGCAAACTGTTCAGCGAACGCTATGTGCTGGCGGGACGGCGCGATCACCCGCAATTGCAACGTCCACCGACGCTGGATCAATTCTGCCAGCTGGAATTTGTCATGGTCTCGCCCGATGGCGGTGGCTTTAGCGCCGCAACAGATAATGCGCTGGCGAAGCTCGGGCGTTCACGCCGCGTGGTGTTGTCGGTGCCGCACTTCTTGTTTATGCAGGAAACGCTGGCGAGCAGCGATTTGGTGGCGGTGCTGCCCGAGCGGTTGGTGCGTCACGCGTCGCACCTTGCGGTTATCGATCTGCCGCTGGAGGTGCCGGGCTTTGATATTTTGCTGCTGTGGCATGAACGTCTGCACCGCGATCCGGCCCAGCAGTGGTTAAGGCAGCAGATTGTGGCGGCGCTTTGAATCAGCATCGCCGCAAAAAATTCACTTCTCCCGCGTCACAAAAATCATCACACTAGCCACCTTTACCATTATGGAGAGATGGCATGATTACCCGATTGCTGCTGGCGATGTCGCTACTTGCCAGCCTGAGTGCGCCGCTGTTGGCAGATCAAGACGGCGTCTCCTTTAGCCACAAAGACTGGGAATTGGCTTGCGATAACACGCTGACCTGTCGCGCCGCCGGTTACAGCGCCGAAGAGGGCGCGGGCGGCTCGGTGTTGCTGGTGCGCGCGGGCGGACCCAACGCGGTGACGCACGGTCGTGTGGTGTTGGCCGATACCGGCGATGATGATTCTAATGTGGTCAATAACTTAGCGTTGTGGATAGATGACCGTGCGCTGGGCGACGTGGCGAAAGCCGACAACGACGAGTGGACGCTGACCGATGAGCAAACCCAGGCGCTGATCAACGGTATTAAAGGCAGCGGCAAAGTGGAGTTTCGCGGTGGCGAGGAGCCTTTTGATCTCTCAAGCAATGGCGCGTTTGCGGTGCTGCTGAAAATGGATGATGCGCAAGGTCGTCTTAGCACGCCGGGTGCGTTGGTGCGCAAAGGTAACAAGCCGGAAAGCAGCGTACCGGCAGCGGTGGCGATGCCGGTGATTCAGCAGGTGAAAGTGGCTAAGGCCGATGCGCGTCCCTTGACGGCCGATGAGCTGGCGCTGTTGAAGCCAAAGCTGATTGCCTCACTCACCGATGACGACAGCTGCGACAATCTGGCGCCGTCCGACGATCAGCCCGAAGAGGGCGCGGAGCCGCTGACCTTAACGCCGGTTGATGATGCGCACGTGCTGATCGCCGCGCTGTGCTGGCGCGGGGCGTATAACGAAGGTTATGGCTATTGGCTGATCGATAAAGCGTTGCAGGGCACGCCGCAGCTGGTGACGGATTCCGGCTCTGATTACAGCGAAGGTGTGATCTCAGAAGCGCAGAAAGGGCGCGGCATCGGCGACTGCTGGAGTACAGCGGCGTGGGTGTGGGATGGCAAAGCGTTTGAGCAGAGCAGCGATGCCACCACCGGCATGTGCCGCGCGATTCGCGCGGGTGGCGCATGGGAGTTGCCAACCTGGGTGACCGAGGTAAAAGCGGCTCCCTGATAAAAACCGCACATTTTCGTAGCGGCGCGATTTATCGCGCGTTTTAAAGGCCAAACACGCGCAATAAATTGCGCCGCTACGGCAAGTGCAAATATTATTTACCGCAGCACTGCTTATATTTTTTACCGCTGCCGCACGGGCAAGGATCGTTGCGGCCGGTTTTCTCGCCGGCAAAGTGCGGCAGTTGAGGTTCTGGATCGGGCTGCGCCATGCGCTGTTCCTGCCAGTATTCATGCAGTTCCAGCGCTGCGGGGCGAATCGCCTCGATGCTGGCTTCAAACTCTTCTGGCGTGAAGGCTTCGCGCTTCGCCAGATGATCTTCGCTGCCGTGCAAGGCAATCGCCTCCATCATCGGCTGCAGTGATTCTGGCAGCAGCGACCAATCCGCATCCAGCGCCACGCCGCGCAGATAGCCGTAGCACCAATCTTCCACCACGGTGAATTCCTGGCCTTCCATCTCTTGCGTGCCAAACAGCGGATCGAACTGCTCGGGGAATTCGGCCAGGCGCTCGGCGATGTCGTTGAGATGCTGGAACGTCAGCGTCATAAAGCGATCCATTTCGCGCTCATTCGACCATTTTGGAATGTGCTTTTTGCCGCCCCACATCGCCACCAGCCATTCGCTTGGTTCGATGTCGTTCGGGCCAGAGAGCAACGCCGTCAGCATGCCGTCCAGCTCAGCGGTATCCACCACCGAGTGTTCATTGCCGTATTTCTCCAGCATATCTTCAAGCCAGTTCAGCTCTTTTTCGGTTAACGGACCCTGGTTCATACGGCGTCTCCTGCTGTTCATTGATGGGCAATGCCCAAAGTTAATTGGCGGCGATTATAGCGGGAAGCGGGCACGATTTATCGCTTTTTGCATATCGATTGCTGAACCTCTCCTAAAAATGATTCGCCATAACTTATCGCGCAACAGTATTGGCTGCATTTGCCGACAGATGGCAGCGTAAAGGCAGAATTTTTCTGCATAAAGGATGCAAAAGTATGGCCAGCACATTGCCGGTACTGGATTTAGCCCTGCTGGAACTGCCGGATGCGGAACAGGCGCAATACCTCGCCGAACTGCGCGAAACCGCGCGTGACGTCGGCTTCTTCTATCTGGTGAATCATGGCATCAATCCGCAGCTGCTGCAGAACGTGCAAAGCATCACGCGCGCGTTCTTTGCCTTGCCGGATGAAGAGAAGCAGCGCGTATCGATGATCCATTCGCCGCATTTTCGCGGCTACAACCGCGCGGGCGTGGAATACACCCGTGAACAGCGCGATCAGCGTGAGCAGTTTGATATTGGTGCAGAACGTGCCGCGCTGACGTTGCAGCCAGACGATCCGGCATGGAAGCAGCTGCAAGGACCCAATTTGTGGCCGCAGGCGCTGCCGCAGCTGCGTCCGGTGATCCACGCGTGGCAGCAGGCGATGACTGACGTGGCGCTGCGTTTACTGCGCGCCTTCGCCAAATCCCTGTCGCTGCCGCCGGACGCTTTCGATGCGCTGTACGGCACGCACCCCAACGAACATGTGAAGCTGATTCGCTATCCGGGGCAAGATGCCGCTGCCAGCCAGCAAGGCGTCGGCGCGCATAAGGATTCCGGTTTTCTGACTTTTCTGTTGCAGGACGATCAACCCGGATTGCAGGTTGAAGTCACGCCAGATCAGTGGATTGATGCGCTGCCGAAACCGGGCGCTTTTGTGGTGAACATCGGCGAACTGCTGGAGATCGCCACCAACGGTTATCTGCGCGCCACTGTGCATCGCGTGGTGTCGCCACCGGCAAAACAACAGCGCATCTCCATCGCTTTCTTCCTCGGCGCGCAGCTCGACGCCGAAGTGCCGCTGTATCAATTACCGCCGCAGCTGGCGGCAGAAGCGCGCGGACCGACCAGCGAACCCAGCAATCCGCTGCTGCGTGAAGTGGGCTGGAACTATCTCAAAGGGCGTTTGCGATCGCATCGCGACGTGGCGCAGCGTTATTACGCTGACACTCTCAATAGCGTTAAATCATAAGAAACTAAGGGAAGCAGATGAATAAAAAGGTGATAGCCGCGTTAGCGATGGTTTCGGTGTTTAGCACTTACGCCTCGGCGGCCGCACTGCGCGTGGCGGCCGATGCGGTACCGCACAGCGAAATCCTCAACCACATCAAACAGACCGACAAGAAGCTCGATCTCAAAGTGATTGAACTCAACGGCAACCTCAACGCCAACGAACTGCTGGCGCGCGGTGACGTGGATGCCAACTACTTCCAGCACGTGCCTTATCTGCGCGATCAGGAAAAAGCGCTGGGCGAGAAATTTTCTGTGGTCGCCACCGTGCATATTGAGCCACTTGGCATCTACTCGCACAAAGTGAAATCACTGAAAGATCTGCCTGATGGCGCGCAGGTGGCGGTACCGAATAATGTTACCAATCTGAGCCGCGCACTTTATCTGTTGCAGGCCAATGGTTTGATCAAACTGAAGAGCAGCAGCGCCAACACGCTGGTGACTTCCGCAGACATTACTGACAACCCGCACCACCTGAAGATTATCGAAGTGGAAGCGCCGCAGCTGCCGCGCGCGCTGGATGATGCGCAGTTGGCGATCATCAATGGCAACTATGCGTTGCAGGCCGGTTTAGTGCCGTCGAAGGATGCGCTGGCGCTGGAACAGGCGAAGGATAATCCGTATGCCAACGTGCTGGTCACCACGCCGAAACTGGCGCACGATCCGCGTATTCTGGAACTAGCGAAAGATCTGGAGTCAAAGCAAACCGCTGAATTTATTAACCAGCACTACAAAGGATCGGTTATTCCCGTTAATCAATAATCCCCGCCGCCACCTGTTTTTGGCAGGTGGCGCTGACTTTCTTCTGTGCTATATTTCGCCACCAACACCCGTCGCACCCTTTATAAAACATAAAAATTCGCTCAATCCATTGCCATGATTACCTTCGCCAGGAATAAACGGGTGCTGTGCCATCGTTTAACAACATGCATCATTGTGCTGGGCATGAGCATATTGCTCAGCGCCTGCGGCACCTTGTCGCAAACCTCCGCGCCCGTCAGCGATAAAGTCTATCTTTCGCACGCGACCTTTAATGAAAACGTCGATGACATCGTGCGCCACTACATGCAGCAAAAGCAGGTTTCCGGCATCAGCATCGCCATCATCCATCAACGCAGCCAGCCTAAATTCTACAGTTTTGGCGTCACCGATGCGCTGCACCGTTATCCCATCACGCCAGACACCTTATTTGCGCTCGGCTCGCTGAGTAAAGGCATCACCGCTGAGGTGATTATTGAGCTGGTGGATCGCGGTGAACTGCACTGGAACGACACGCTAGCGACGCTTTTGCCGCCCAACGTGGCGCTGAGCGCTGATGCCAAACGCATCACGCTGTTGCAGCTGGTAACGCACACGTCGGGCTTGCCACGTCAGGATATGGATTTGCCGATGTTCATGAAATTTATGGGCTATTTGCGTAGTGGCGAGAACTTTTATGGCAACCTCGACAGCGACGCCGTGCTGGATTATCTGGCCGACTTTGACGCGCCCGCGCATCCCACCGCGCGCTATTCCAATCTCGGCTATGCGTTGTTGGGCTACATCCTCAAACATCGCTTCCATCAGGACATCGAAACGCTGGCGCAGCGCAATATGTTCCAGCCGCTTGGCATGACCAGCAGCAGCTTCACGCCACAGCGTCTGCGCGGCTATCCGTGGCGTGCGCTCGGCCATGCCGGCGATCAGCCTAAGCTGATTCCTCGCGGGCAAATCACGCCGGATTGGGTGTTTAACAACAATATGGTGGCGGCCGCCAGCCTCTACAGCAACGCGCGCGATTTGATTCGCTATCTGGATGCCCACCTGCATGACGGCGCGGGCGCTTCGCTCAATGCGGCGTTTGCGCAGGTCAATCACGGCTACGAACAGCACGGCAATCAGTCACAAAATATCGCCTGGGTAACCGATACCTACGGCGATCAGCAGATCACCTATCAGGTTGGCTATATCGGCGGCTACTCCAGCTTTATTGGCTTTGATAAGCAGAACGGCAATGCGATTGTGGTGCTGCAGAACGCGTTTAACTGGAGTAACTATCTGGGCATCGCGTTATTAATGGATCTGGCACAGAAAGCGCACGACAAAAACTAACATGGTTGCTTGCAATTTTACTGCGCCAAAAAACGCCTGAGCTGAGGTATGCTGAGCAGCGAAATTTGACGCGCTAAGCGCGCCGGGGGAACCTTCTGCGTGCTTAACTTGTCAGTTAAATGGACAGTTAATAATTAACCAGAGTGGAAATCACCAATGCGCAGGACACACGTCAATCTTCTTTCTGCAGGAATTTTTCTGGGCGCTTTAAGCCTTGCTCCGGCCGCGCTGGCGGAAGGCGAGCAAACAGACGCCGTACCCATGCCGCCACCAGTGCAGCAAACCGCACCCGACGCGCAAACCCAGGCACCCGCCGCTGATGCACCCGCTCAGGCGCCGGCCGCCGATGCGCCTGCCAGCAATGAACCGGCTGAATCCAGCGGCGATGTCGCGCCGATTCGTCCACCGCAAAGCGGCAATGCAACTGCGCCAAACAACTACGATCTGAACACCATCATCATCGACTACAAAGAGTACAAAGTGGGCGATGTGGTGCCAGATGAGTACCGTAAAAAGCAGTACACCATTGTTGAGTGGAAGCCACGCCATCTGCCAGCGCCGCAGCCAGGCACGCACTGGGCGTACATTAATGCCAACTACATCCTGATCACCGATGACACCGGTAAGATCGTGATGGGCAAATCAGGCGAAATCTTCTTCCGCGGTTAATTCTCGCGTAGCAGACGCGCTAACTGCGCGACGCCCGCCGTAATCTGGCTGGTGCTGGTGTTACCGTAACCCAGCACCAGCCCTTGTTGCTTCTGCTCACCGAGATAAAATCCCGACAGCGCACCCGGCGCGTAGCCACTCTGGATCAGCCGATCCACCAACGCCATATCGTTTTGATCCGCAGCCAGCGATAACACCAGATGCATGCCGCATTCGCCGCCCAGCAAAGGAACCTGCGCGCCAAACGTTTGCTGCAAAGCCTGTCGTAACGTCGCCTGCCGTTGGCGGTACAGACGGCGCATTTTGCTCAGATGACGGCTAAAATCACCGCTGCGTAAAAACAGCGCCAGCGCCTGCTGCTCAGGACGATTCCCACCGCGCAGCAGTTCATGCAGCGCAGGGCGCAGCGGCGCGACCAGCTGTGGCGGCAACACCATAAAACCAAGGCGCAGCGCCGGAAACAGCGTTTTGCTGAACGATCCGACGTAGATCACCGGCGTTGGCTGCGTCATGCCTTGCATAGCGGCGATCGGCTCGCCGCTGTAGCGAAAGTCGCTGTCGTAATCATCTTCGATAATCCACGTTTGCTGTTCGCGCGCGGCCGCCAGCAGCGCCAGGCGACGCGGTGCGCTCATGATTGCGCCGGTGGGATATTGGTGCGTTGGCGTGGTGTAAATCAGGCGCGGCGGACGCTGCTGCCAGTCCTGCGGCTGCGGCGCCAGACCTTGTGCATCGACCGCTATCGGTTCAATACGCATATCTCCCAGCCGCATCGCCGCTTTGGCTCCGCGATATCCCGGCTCCTCCACCCAACCGATGTCGCCTGGGCTGCTGAGCAGCGCCACGCACAGCGTTAATGCCTGCTGCGCGCCTTCGGTAATCACGATTTGCTCGGGCGTACAGCGCACGCCGCGTGCTAAGGCCAGATGCTGCGCCAGCGCGGTGCGTAGCGTGCGTTCACCGAGCGGATCGCCGTAGCCCAGCAGTTGCTGCGGCTGATGCAGCATCACGCGGTTCAGCGCCCGTCGCCACTGAGCCAGCGGGAAATGTGCCAGCGAAGGAACGCCGGGGCGCAGCGCCATCTCCTGACTCAATGTGCGATGGCTGGATCGCAACTGAGCGATGCGCGGTGACAAGGCAATTTCGCCGCTGGCGGGCGGCTGAGTTTCATGCGGTAGCTGCGCCATATTGCTGATGCGGCTGCCCTGGCGATCGCTCAGTAAAAATCCTTCAGCCTGCAGCTGCGCCCAGACGGCGATTACCGTATTGCGTGAAACAGCGAGATCCAGCGCCAGCTGGCGTGTTGCGGGCAAACGCGTACCGGCAGCGAGTTTACCTGCCAGAATCGCCTGCTTGATACGCTGGAACAACTGCTGTTGCAGCGTCAGCTCGTCGTTGGTCTCCAGCGGGGCCAGCAACAATCGATGCAGCTCAATATCACTCATTTACGCAATTCCGTGGATCCATCAATTTCAACCATTGTGGCGCTTTTTAACACGCCAGCAAAGTGGCACTCTGCGTTTCTGGCCCTGATTGATAAAGGAATCGAGCAATGTCGCAACACACCAACGCTTACGGACAACCGGTGGGATTTCCGCTGCCAGATTGGCAACCCCGCGCCTGGCCGAGCTATGAAACCTTCACCGGAGATTATTGCCGGCTTGAACCGCTGAGTGCTGAGCGTCATGGCCGCGAACTCTATGCCGCCTATGCGCTGGCTGAAGATGGCCGTGACTGGACCTATATGTTCGCCGAACCTTTTGCCGATGAAGCGGCCTATATTGCCTATGCGCGTCAACTGGAAAACGGGCGCGATCCGATGCATTTCGCGGTGATTGATCCGGTTAGCAACCGCGCGGTTGGGAGCCTGGCGTTGATGCGCATCGATGCGACAAACGGATCGGTGGAGATCGGCCACGTCGCTTTCTCGCCGCTGCTTAAGCAAACGCGCATGGCCACCGAAGCGCACTATCTGCTGATGCGCTACGCCTTCGAGCAATTGGGCTATCGTCGTTACGAGTGGAAGTGCGACAGCTGCAATCAGCCATCACGAAACGCGGCGCAGCGTTTAGGGTTTCAGTTCGAAGGGACTTTCCGTCAGGCGATTGTCTACAAAGGCCGCAGCCGTGATACCTGCTGGTTCTCGATTATTGATAGCGACTGGCCGCAGGTGAAACAGGGCTTCGAACGCTGGCTGGCGGCAGAAAACTTTACGGCAGAAGGGGCGCAACGCGAAAGGCTGGAGGCGCTGCGCGCGTAGGGTGCGGATGGGGACGGTGATGACAATGCCCGGACTGGTTTTTCGTAGGGTGCGCATTCATGCGCACCAGGTCGCCATAAATGGCTACCCTACGTTAAGTTTGCGGAATTATTTTTATATCCACCATGCCGATCCCCAGTTTGCGTGGATCCTGGCCGATGATATTGCCGACATTCGACTCCTGTGGCTCCGGTGGCGCAATGATTAAATTGCGGCTGCCGGTTGGATTGGTGAAATGCAGTGTGGTGGTGGAGAAATCTTCACCCAAATTCAGTTGCTGCTCTGCATCGCCAACGCGCACGGGAATCGGACGGTGCGCATTCGGACCGAACGCCCGCGCGGTAATCACCACATCAAAGCGTTCCGGCAGTGGATCGGAGTATTCAATATTCACTTCCGGTGCCAGATTGGCATTCGACCAGCGTCCCCACTCTTCCGGACGTGATATCCCTTTAAAACTCTTCACGCTGGTTGGCGCGCCAGGCACCGATAACAGGAAGCTGTCCGCGTTGTAGCGAATCGCATTGTCTTCAATACGAATTTGCTGCTCGTTGAGCTGGAAGGTTGCCGCACTGACTTCTGCTTTGGGGAAGCTGACTTTCGCTTTCCACTGCGGTTTATCAATGCGGGTAACGCTGGGTTTGGCGCCCATTTGTCCCATCGAAACACACAAATCGTTCGACAGGGCTAAATCTGGCTGCCACAGGCGCGCCATCTTAAAGCAGCGATCGACCCAAACAAATTTGTCGTCAGCAGCAAATTTAGCCAGCTGATAACGCAGTGGTTCTGCATATTCGCCTTCGGGCAGCGGTTCAACATGCTTATCGGAGACGCGGAACAGAATCGGCAATTTGAAGGTCGCGCCGGAGAAGCTGAAGGTATTTTTCGGTTGATCGACGGTGAAGTTGTCCATCTTGCTGGGGAAATTCCACAGCTGAATGATATCCGCTTTCCACGCCGTGACGCGCTTCGCCATGTCTTCAAACTCGGTTGACAGCGAGGTGGAAGAGAGGCCGCTGCGACCGAGTCCAATCGCGTTATCTCCGCCGAGAATATCCAGCACCGTGGCACCGTTATCCAGCGTACTGCGTTTGCCATCGAGCACTTCCGCCTGTGGCTGATCGCCACGAATCACCATAAACAGGTCATGGCGCGGCTGCTTGATCAGGTATTGATGCGCGGTGTTATTCATCGCCAGATGATCGGAGGTCACCACGATGATGGTGTTTTTAAACCACGGTGACGCTTTGATGCGTTCAATCAGACGCGCCACATGCTCCTGCGAACAGGCGACCGCGCTAAAGGATTGGTTCGGTTTGCCATCATAGCTGTAGCTTTTGCGCTGGCAGCTGCGCGAGATAAAACCATCCGGGTGATGGGTGTCGACGGTCAGCGTGAACAATGCGAAGCGTTTTTGCGCGCGCGACAGCTCCTCATATTTCTCAAACACCTCGTCCATCACCGTGTCATCGTAGTAGCCCCAGTTATTACGATAGCTGGGATCGGCGACGCGACTTTTCAGCTCCTGCGAGCCATACATATTGGCCGCATCAAAGCCATGCGACAGCAGGAAAGTGTCTTTACCGGCGAAGCGTAAATCGGCGCCCTGAATAAACCAGTTCTCGTAGCCAGAGTTTTTCAGGATGTCGCCCAGACAAATGTTCTGCGGATAGAAGCTGGAGAGCGAGGCCGAGGCATTGCCATCAAAAGGCGCAAACAGCGGGATGCCGCACTGTGAAGCCACCATGCCCGCAATGGTGTAATCGGTGCCGGGCAGCTGTTCGGTTTGGCTGAAATCGATGCTGTTGTCTTTTTCGCGGCTGAGTTCCGGGGCCAGACCGGGAAATGCTTGCTGATCGAAGTAGGTCCGTTCAAGACTTTCGCCATAAATGTAGACCAGATTGAGCTTAGGCTCGGCGATCACCTTATTAGGCGTTTTGTAATAGGTTTCGAAATCCGAATCGGCGAGGCGCGAATGTGAGGCGATCAACTCTTTCACCTGGCGGAACGCAGGCGTGGTTTGTACCGAACCCGCGGCACAGGCAATCGCCAGCAAACTCCAGCCGAGATGATGCGGCCGCTTACGGCGGCGCAGTAACCATGAAAGCAGGCAAAATAGCGAGAACAACGCGATGATCAGTCCGATGGCTGGCACCACATATTTGCTCACGCCCGCGCCGGTCAGGCTGTTGGTCAGGGTATACAGCACCGCGTCATTAATGCCATTGCCGGTAAAATAGTTGCTGGCGACCAGCGTGACGTTAAGCACGATAAACAGCGTGAGCAGCAGCAGGATCAGACTAAACCAAAATTTATTTCGCCCGGCTTTGAAGGAGTAGACTGCAATCGCAGCCAAAAAGAGTACAACCGAAACCATTTCGGACAACGTCAGATCCTCATTTTGAATGAATACGCAATCCTTGCGCCAACGACCCTCTGCGGGGATTTTGCGACAATCTATATTGGGTGTCACATGGCTGCAACACATCCAACCAGATTTGTGCGATGCATTCCGATTCGTTTAAGGCGGGTTAAGGCTGACTGTGGTTTAGCCTGGCAGCAACGGACGGGCTGCTGCCAGTGAGGGCAGAGAAGGGGATCAGAGTTTTCCAGTGAGGTATTGCGCTTCGCCGTCGGCAAAGCTCCAGTCGCCTTTACTGTTGGTGATAAAACTAATCATCAAATCCGTGCCCTGTACGCCACAATTTTCCAGCAGCTCGCGCGCTAACTCTGCCATAAACAGGCACTTCTGTTCTTCACTTCTCGGGCTGGTATACACGCGCACCATCACCAGATTGTCGGTTCGCGCAAAGCCTAAGCCGGTATCCTGAAAGACCATCTGATAACCTTTGTTTTCGTGAACAATCTGATAACGATCGCGGGCCGGGACTTTGAAGGCAGTTAATACCGCGCGGTGTGCGGCATCCAGCAATGTGCGGATTTCTGATTCTGAACGGCCCTGAATAACGTCGAATGTCAGTAACGGCATAAATAAAACCTCGTTTTTGCTCACATGAAAAGAGTAGGATGTGGCTCTATGCTGCCGCTTGCTGCAGGAAAGAAAAAGCGCGCTGGTTGAAATGATTATTTATTATTTTGAACAATCGATATGAAAGAAATTAAAACCGATAGCCTTTGGGTCCATTTGCACTGGTTAACCGTGCTGGCTGAGCTCGGCAGTTTTACGCGCGCGGCGGAACGATTAGACGTTAGCAAAGCGGCGATGAGTCAGAAGATTAAAGAGCTGGAAAAGATGGCGGGCGTGGCGTTGGTGCAGCGCACCACGCGCAGCGTGCGGCTGACTTCCGCCGGTGAAAAGCTGGTGGATGAGCTGCGCGATCCCTTCGCGCGTATCGCGCAGAGTTTTTTCAGCGTGCGCGATGAAGCGGGGCCGGTGCGTGGCATGGTGCGCGTGACAGCGCCGGTGGCGTTTGCGCGCCAGCAGCTGGTGCCGATCATTGGCGATTTCCTGCGCGACTATCCGCAGGTGCGCTTGCAGCTGGATGTCACCGATCGCCTGGTGTCGCTTGGCAGTGAAGGCTTTGATCTGGCGATTCGCCACAGTGATAGCCTGCCGGAAACGCATGTTGCGCTGCCGCTGTGTGAAACCCGCGCGTTGCTGGTGGCATCGCCGGCATATCTGGCGCAAAACGGCCTGCCGGATTCACCACAGGCGTTGCAGCAGCATAATTGTCTTTATTATCCGCGCGGACTCGAGTCGCCGCAGTGGCGCTTTCAATTAGCGGACGGCGGCAGCGAAACCGTGCAGGTAAAGATTCAGGGCAACTTTGCCACCAACAACAGCGAGTCGATCCGCGATGCCGCATTGCAGGGTTTGGGCATTGCGATGCTGCCGGATTTCAGCGCCAGCGCGGCACTTGCCAGCGGCACGCTGCAGCAGGTGCTGCCGCAGTGGCAAGCGGTGGATGCGTTCGCCGATCGTTTATGGGTGGTGCGCCCGTATGCCGCACAGGTGCCACGGGCGGTGACCACGTTAATTCACTGGTTACGCGCGCGCTTTGTTGATGGGTGATGCCAGCGCGATTGGCGCAGGCGTTTGCATCATCTGGCCCAACAAACTGCTGCGATTGTAGTTGCCGAGCCGCAGGTTGAAGTCGAGATGCAACCGCTCATTGCCGCTGAGTTTAATCACCGGTGGCGGCGTGAGTGGACGCTGGTGAAACAGCACCGCGTGGGCAAACGCCTCGCTTTTCCAGCCGCTTAAACGCTGATAGTAATAGGCGTTCGCCTCGCATTTACGCAGATAAAGATTCACCCGGCGATGTTCGCGCATGGCGATCTGCTGCGCCAGTGAACCTAATTGCTGCTCCGGCTGCGCAATTTTCTGCGTCAGCAGGGAATAATCATCGCGCTTGGTCAATTCACTGAAGTAATTTTGTTCGCCGAGATGTTTGATCGGCGCGTAATGTTTTTGCCATTCGCGAATAAAGGGATTATTGGCGGTCGCCGCCAGGAACCAGCTCTCAATCACCGGCGCGAGATAGTTGACGGTGGCGTTTTCGTGATAATAACCAATCACATCCATGCAACGTTCCTGATGCGCACGATGCACCCAGGAGAGATCTTCAAATAATAAGGTGCTGCAATCAATGGCAATGCCGCCATAGCGCAACAGTAATTCCAGACGAATAATGTCGCTTCGTTGTTGGGCGGTTAATTGGGTCGAGGTAAAGATAAAGTCGGGTAAAACTTCTTTTACCGTTAAACGATTTAATAAATGAATTTCATGATCGGGATTATCCTGACGAATCTTTTTAATATTTAACGCCATTGATTTCGGTAAATATTCATTATCCCAATACATCCAGACTTTCTTTGGAATCTCTGGCAGATCTTTTTCGCCAGAAAGTAACACGATATTGTCCTCTTCGCTGGGATCGTATTCCGGCGCACAGAGCGCATTATGCTGTTTTTTCTGCAGGAAAGTCTGGCTGGTAAAAGCAAGTCTTTTCCAGTTATGCCAGAGGGTTAACGCTGGCTGAAGGCGTTTTTTATTCATGATGCACCTGATTATTGTGATTATGGTGGCAAGGCGTCCCTGATCGCGGCGCTGAGCGCTCTTGATTGTCCTTTAGGCTGTGTGTAAAAAGTACTCTCCCATGCTTAATAAAACATTCTGTGCGGCGCGGCTATCACTTTTTGATCCTTTCAGATAAACCGGAAAATCAAGGATCCGTTAAGCTTTAAATTAACGATAAATATCCGTGTGAATTGTTGGTTATTCTATTTTACCTCATTAAGACTATTCCTAATAAAATAAGAGTGACGTGGCGTAAGTCGCGGGACGGATTAAAAAGTGCGTGTGAGATCACTTGTTAACCTGGCTGCATTTTTCGCTGGCCTGCCGGGAAAATCCCCTCCCGATTGTGGGTTAGCTACGCTTAAAGGAGGTGATCAACAAAAGGAGACACTATGCAGCGACACAACCGTGGATTACTGGCGGTCGATAAGCAGGGCAATCGCGTGCTGTTTCTCAATCCCGAAACCTTTGCCGTTGAGCAAGAGTTAAATGCCTTTCCGCCGCGTCCACACGAGCTTTTGATGCTGCCGCAGCTGGAGAAAGCTTACGTGCCGATCTACGGCGACGGCATTCACGGCGACAATCCGCATCCCGGCCACAAAGTGGCGATCATCGATCTGCGCCTGCGGCAGATCAGCGGTTTTATCGATCTGTCGCCGTTAAAAGCACCGCACAGCGGCCAGTTGGGACGAGACGGCAAAGTCTATCTCTGCTGTGAAAAAAGCGCGGTGGTGGCGGTGATTGATCCGATTAGCGATCGCGTGGAGAAAACCATTCAGCTGCCTTCGCACAATGCACACCGACTCACTTTGTCGCCCAGCGGCCGCAAGCTGTTTACCGAAAATGAAGAGGACGCCAGCATTACCGTGGTGGATCTGTGTGAGGCGGAAGGGCGGATTATCGACAATATCCTGATGCCCGGCCCGATTTCGGGTATCGCTGCCTCGCCGAAACATCCTTATCTGGTGGCGAGCGCCGCCGATGCGCCGCTGCTGTATGTGGTGGATCGGCAAAGCCATCGCATCCGCCAACGCCTGACGTTGCCGGGCCATCAGCAACCGTGTCAGGTGGTGCGTTTCAGTGCCAACGGCGAGCGGCTGGTGGCGATTGGCGATCAGGAGCCGGTGGTGACGCTGTTTGACGATCTGCTCAATCCGCTCGGCGATATTCATGTCGGCAATAAGCCGATGGATGGCTGCTTCAGTGAGGATAATCACAGCTTGCTGATTGCTAATGAAGGCGACGGTTCGCTTAGCCTGATTGATCTGCAACAGATGAAGGTGATTGCCACGCCGCAGGCCGGTACCGGTTGTGAAGTGCTGAGCTACTTTCAGCTCAAACCTTAAATAAATGGGCGATGATAAATCGCACTGCTCCAGTGGCGGCTGCTGGCATGTTTTTCGGCCTGCCAGCCGCGCTTGCGTAACTCGCGCGCAATCAGCTTATTCATGATGCCGTGGCCGACCAACAACACCGTGCCTTGCTGCGACAGCGCCACCAGTTTATCTGCCGCCAGACGGGCGCGTTCACGCGCATGCTGCACCGATTCGACATGGCCGGCATAGCCGCACAGCCACAACAAGCGTATTAGCGCCAGCCAGACGTTGAGCGGCAGATGTAAACGCTCAAACGGCAACGTCGGTATCGCCACTTCGCTAAAAACCTCATCCACCGCGTGCGGCTGCAAACCCAGACGCGTTAATGACGAACGGGCGCGCGGCAGCGGGCTGGTGGCGATCACACTCGCGAGGCGCGCAATGGTTTGACTGCGCGGCGGCGGGGAGTCGCAAATATCAGCCTGATCGTAACCTTCACACCAGTCGGCCAGCGCCCGAGCCGTGAAGCGCCCCGTGACCGGATGATTGGGTTTACCGTGTCGCATAAGAATAATGGTCATAGCGCTCCTGAGTAATCTTTCTCCAGTGTAATGCAGACGCTGAATCAGTCGCGCACCGGTTACGGCATTTAAGAATATTGCGGGTTTGTCATTAAACCTTAACTGAACTGTGCGAAAAACAGCGCGATGAAGATTCAGTCTCCGCCGTTAAATGGTAAGCAATAATCGTTAATTACGCTGTAATCAGACATTTCTTGCTTACGCGCATTAGATGTAATGTCATGAATTAACGCCTCTTTTATCTTGTGCTCATGAGTTATAGTGAAGTTTATCTAATAAATATCACTATTTTTGCTTGATTTATCTACGCGCGTAGATAGACTATGCCCATAGTGATAACTCACGGTGCCAGAGACGAAGTTGGCCTTGAGATGACCCAGTTACATTTGCCTTACTAATGCGATCGATGAAAATTACATCGGCGGGAACAGGCGAAGAAGCGGATTCCAACACCAGGGAATTCATTACTGATTTTTCATCCAGGTTTGCCTACTGAACGTCGCCACCGGGGAGTTCCGCTTGTTGCAAGGGAACTGACCCACGGAAGGGCGTTTGCTGTTTTTACCTCATTCAGGGATTGGGTTATGACGGTTTCGCAACAAAGCTCACTGACATCCTCCTCAGCTGCCGACGCGCGGCTTGAAACATCATCCGGCCGCAAAGATTTCTGGCGCGCCACGTTCTCCTGTTGGCTCGGCACCGCGATGGAATATGCGGATTTTGCGCTCTATGGCCTCGCCGCCGGCATTATCTTTGGTGACGTCTTCTTCCCCGAAGCCACGCCGACTATCGCCTTGCTCTCGAGTTTTGCCACCTGGTCGGTTGGCTTTATTGCCCGCCCGATCGGTGCCTTGCTGTTCGGCTGGATCGGCGATCGTAAAGGCCGCAAAACGGTGATGATCTCGACCATCATTCTGATGGGCGCCTCCACGACCTTAATCGGTTTGATTCCTTCCTATGCCAGCATTGGCGTCTGGGCACCCGCGTTTCTGGTGCTGCTGCGCTTTACCCAAGGTTTGGGGGCGGGCGCTGAGTTATCCGGCGGCACAGTGATGCTGGGCGAATATGCGCCGGTTGAGCGTCGTGGTTTGGTCTCGTCGGTGATTGCGCTGGGCTCAAACAGCGGCACGCTGATCGCCTCGCTGGTATGGCTGGCGGTGATCCAGATGGACAAAGAGAGCTTGCTGGCGTGGGGCTGGCGTATTCCGTTCCTCAGCAGCGTGCTGATTGCGGTGGTGGCGTTGTGGATCCGTCGTCATCTGCGTGAAACGCCGGTATTCGAGCGTCAGCAGGCAGAACTGCAGGCCGAGCGCAGCGCGACGTTGGCCAAGGCGGAAGAAGAGGTGGATACCCGCAGTTTCTGGCGTCGCACTCGCGCCTTCTGGACCATGGTCGGTTTACGCATCGGCGAAAACGGTCCTTCTTATCTGGCGCAGGGCTTCATCGTCGGTTACGTCGCCAAAGTGCTGATGCTCGACAAATCGGTGCCCACCACCGCGGTGTTCATCGCCTCATTACTTGGCTTCCTGATTATTCCGTTTGCCGGTTGGCTGTCGGATCGCTTTGGTCGCCGCATTACCTATCGCTGCTTCTGCTTATTGCTGATGTTCTACGCCTGGCCCGCCTTTAGTCTGATGGACAGCCGCGATCCGACGATTGTCATCGCGGTGATTGTGGTCGGCATGGCGCTGGCATCGCTGGGTATTTTCGGCGTGCAGGCAGCGTGGGGCGTCGAGATGTTTGGCGTGAAGCGTCGTTACACCAAGATGGCGGTAGCGAAAGAGCTGGGGTCTATCCTTTCAGGAGGCACCGCGCCATTAGTGGCGGCGGCGCTGCTGTCGTTTACCGGACACTGGTGGCCGATTGCGGTTTACTTCACGGCGATGGCCAGCATCGGTTTTCTCACCACTTTCGTGGCGCCGGAAACGCGCGGACGCGATCTCAATCTGCCGGAAGATGCCATCTGACCAGCAGGATCGCGTAAATCATAACCCCCATTGGCCGGAGATTCCGGCCAATGGCATTTACGCAGGGGCAAAGGAATGGCGAAATCTCCAACCGGAAACGTAACGCGCACGGACGTGGCAAAAATTGCCGGCACTTCAGTGGCGGTGGTCAGTTACGTGATCAATAACGGCCCGCGTCCGGTGGCAGAAGCCACGCGTCAGCGCGTGCTGGAGGCGATCAAACAGACCGGCTATCGCCCCAATGCGGTGGCGCGCGCGCTGGCTTCGGGCAGCACCAAAACCTTTGGTTTAGTGGTGCCAAACATAGGTAATCCCTTTGTTGCCTCGATGGCGCACATGCTGTTGCAGGAGTCGATGAATCACGGCCACGTCATGCTGTTGGGTGACGCCGGCGACGATCGCAAACGCGAGCTGGAGATTATTCAGGGCCTGTTAAATCGTCAGGTTGATGGCCTGTTTTACAACAGCGTCGATCGCCATCCCTATATCGATGTGATTCAGGCCAGCGGTACGCCGTTGGTGATGCTGGATCGCATTGAGCCGCGTGCGGGCGTCGGCATGCTGCGCGTCAATGAGCGCGAAGCGGCGTGCCAGGTTACCGCGCATCTGCTTAGCCACGGTTATCAGCAGGTGGGCATGATCAGCGGTCCACTGGACATGCTTAACGCGCAGGATCGTATTCAGGGCTGGCGCGATGCGCTGGCGCAGAAAGGGTTGCTGGCGGATGAGGCGATGATTTTCCCTGCCAGCTACACGCGACAGGGCGGTTACGACGCCGCGCAGCGCATGGTGGCCAGCGGTCGTGTGCCGCGCGCGCTGTTTACCAGTAATGAAGGCCAGGCGATTGGCTGCATTCGTGCGCTGTCGGAGCATGGACTGCGCGTGCCGCAGGATGTCGCGCTGGTGTGTTTTAACGGTACCGATCAGTCGGCGTTTCATGTGCCGACGCTCACCACCGTTCGTCAGCCGCTGCGCGATATGGCGCGCAGTGCGATTGCCATGCTCAAAAATTGGGATGGTGACGCGAAGCTGGCGGAATTTCCTCACCATTTAGAAATCGGTGAGTCCTGTGGCTGCCAGCTTACTCAACAAGAATAAAACTATAACATTATGAAAAGATTGATTATTGATTGTGATCCGGGAAACGGTATAGCGGGCGCCAATACCGACGACGGCCTCGCGCTGGCGTTAGCCTTGGCCTCAAAGTCTCTGTCGCTGGAACTGATTACTACCGTGACCGGCAACACGCCGAGCGCGGTGGGTGCGCAGGTCGCGAAAGATCTGCTGCAGCGGCTAGGACGCAACATTCCGGTGGTGCAGGGCGCGCTGCAGGCGCTGCGTGAAGATCCTGCGCCGTGGCGTGCGCGTCTTGATAACGTTGCCGATGAAAAGCTCGGTGAACTGTGGCGCGGCGTTCGTCAGCCGCAGCGCATTCCGGCGGATGGACATGATGCCGCTGGCGTAATGGGCCAACTGATTTGTGACAATCCCGGCGAGTTTACGCTGGTGGCGATTGGCCCGCTGACCAACGTGGCGCTGGCGCTGCAGCGTTATCCCGAGATGGCTGAATCGGTGGCAGAGATTGTGATTATGGGCGGCGTGTTCGCGCTGGATGATTACATCAAAGACACCAATTTTGGCCTCGATCCGGAAGCCGCGCATCAGGTGCTGCACAGCGGCGCTGCCATTACGCTGGTACCGATGGACGCCACCACGCAAACCTTGATGACGCAGCAGGATCTCACGCGAATTACCGCTAACGATCATCCGTTGCCACAGTTTGTGCGTGAGACGTTACGTCCGTGGATCGATTATTCGATCCGCACCCGTCATCTGCCAGGTTGCTGGATACACGATGCGTTGGTGGTGGCCTGGTTGCTGAATCAGCGCGTTGCCGACGGCGTGGATTATCATGTGGATATTGAGCTGCGACCTGGCGCCACGCGCGGCAAAAGCTGGCGTTATCGCACGCCGCTGCGGCTGGATATCGGCGTGCCACCGCAGACCGGCGCGTTGGTGCATGTGATTCAAACCGTCAATAATGCGCTGCTGTTGGAGATGATCGAAAAGGCGTTTAATCAGCTGAAACGCTGAACCGTTTTCCAGGTGCGCATAAATGCGCACCCTACAAAATCGTCGAATCTCCCATCCCGCCGTAGGGTCGCCATTCATGGCGACCTATTTCTCTCTGACTCACATGACACGCTTTTTTACACCGCGAATCACTCGCTGACAATTCCCGCCACAGCCCGCCTTTCTGACATGCTATATACAAATAGTTAACAAATTAGTAACCCGTGAAATTATTCGCGCGGTAACTTCTACTATAAATCCGGCCATCGATCCGGAAGCTAATCAGACAGGATACCGACATGTTCAACTGGACTGCGACCCAGCGCAACGTGGCTTTTGCCAGTTTCGCGAGCTGGACGCTGGATGCGTTCGACTTCTTCATCTTAGTGTTTGTCCTCAGCGATCTTGCCCAGTATTTCCATACCAGCATCTCCGATGTTTCCCTCGCCATCATGCTCACGCTCGCCGTGCGCCCGATCGGCGCGCTGCTGTTTGGTCGGCTGGCGGAGAAGTATGGCCGCAGACCGATTCTGATGCTCAATATCGTGATGTTCTCGGCATTTGAATTGCTGTCGGCGTGGTCGCCCACCTTCACGGCGTTCCTTGGTTTCCGCGTGATTTACGGTGTGGCGATGGGTGGCATTTGGGGTGTGGCGTCGTCGCTGGCGCTGGAAACCATTCCGGATCGCTCGCGCGGCTTGATGTCCGGCATCTTCCAGGCCGGTTATCCGTGCGGCTATCTGCTGGCGTCGGTGATTTTTGGTTTGTTCTTCGAAACCGTCGGTTGGCGCGGCATGTTCCTGATTGGCGCGTTACCCATTCTGCTGCTGCCGTTTATCTACTTCAAAGTGCCGGAATCGCCGGTGTGGCTGGCGGCGCGCGAGCGGAAAGAGAGCAATGCGCTGCTGCCGATAATCCGCCAGCACTGGAAAATCTGTATCTATATGGTGCTGCTGATGGCCTGCTTTAACTTCTTCAGCCACGGTACGCAGGATCTCTATCCCACCTTCCTGAAGGTGCAGCATCAGTTTGATCCGCACACCGTCAGCATCATTGCCATCAGCTACAACATCGCGGCGATGCTGGGTGGCATTACCTTTGGTGCACTCTCCGAGCGCATTGGCCGCAAGCGCGCGATTATTCTGGCGTCGTTCCTCGCGCTGCCGGTGCTGCCGCTGTGGGCTTTCTCCAGCGGTTCATGGATGATCGGTATCGGCGCGTTTCTGATGCAGTTTATGGTGCAGGGCGCGTGGGGCGTGGTGCCGACCTATCTCACCGAACTGGTGCCCGCCAATGCGCGCGCGGTGCTGCCGGGCTTTGTCTATCAACTGGGGAATTTGATCGCCTCAGTGAATGCGACGCTGCAGTCGCGTATCGCCGAGGCGCACGGCGGCAATTATGGTTTGGGCATGGCGATTGTCGCCGGAACGGTGGCGGTGCTGATTTGCGTGTTGGTGGCCTTTGGTCGGGAGACGCGCGGCATCGAAATCTCCGGTGCTGCCGCGCGCGAGTCGTCTTAAAGCGCCTCGCAGACGTCAACCCATTTCGCCGCGGTGAGTTCTGCCATGCGCTGCGGCGAAATGCGCACCGCGCTATGAATCGATCCGGCTGCTGGCAGCACTTCGTCAAAGCTGCGCAGCGACACATCGCAATAGACGGTAAGCGGATTTTCCAGCCCGAACGGGCAAACGCCGCCGACTGGATGCCCGGTCCAGTTCACCACTTCATCCACGCTTAACATGCGCGCCTTGGCGCCGAGCGCGGCTTTCAGCTTGCGGTTGTCGAGACGTGCATCGCCGCGCGTAACGATCAGCACAATGGCATCTTTCACTTTCAGCGACAGGGTTTTGGCGATTTGCCCAGGCTGAACGCCATGAACGCGTGCGGCCAGCTCAACGGTGGCGGTGCTTTCCGGCATCTCGATGATGTCGATATCCGGTGCATGTTCGGCAAAGAAGTGCCGTACCGACTTCAGGCTCATTTTTATCTCCGGTAAAAACAGAGCCAAAAAAATGCCATAAGCCTGGAAAAGTGTAAACGGGAGAAAAGGAGAATCTGTAACAGAATGCGCGGGTGCTACACCGCTTTTAACGTGCAGTTACCGCAACGTTCTACATCGGGGATGCGATAGCGCTGGCAGCAGCTACGGCGCTCCATTTCGCCATTGCGCGGGATCATGGTGCGATACAGCGGGTTATCGCTGCCATCGAGCAGTGATTTGCTGAAAAACAGCGCCTGTTCCAGCTGCAGAATCGTGTGTTCCGGCAACTGGTTTTTCAACTCACCGAGGAACCAGTAAAACGAAAAACCCATGTTGTTCCAGATGAGCTTCGCATTGATATCACCGTGCTGCGTCATGCCGTTAACCGCCGGAATCAGGCATTGCTGAATCAGGCGATCGATACGCTGCTGGGCATTGAGGTAGCGCGCATCCTCGTCTTCCTGCACATCCAGCCAGAAAGCGCACGGATGGCCATTTTCGTGGAACTCAACGTGAATCAGATGCGGCGAGCAGTTCAGCGCGCGCGGTTCCTGCAATAACGCCATCATCAGCGGTGGCAGCAGCAGACCAAAATACCATTGCGCCCACAGTGACTGCAGAGGTTTGGCTTCCTGCTGCACATCGGGATGATCGCGATAGAGATAATCGCTGTAGCGCTGCGTCAGGCGGCGATAGTGAAGCGGATTGGACCACTCAGCCAGCGTTAACGTCCCGGCGGGTGCCGGTTGGCCAAGCTTGAGGTTATCCAGCATGTAGCTGCGTTGATCGCGCATCAGATCTTCCAGCGCGCTCGCTAAACTGCGATCGCTCTGCATAAAGATCAGTGGATGCTCGCTGAAGCGATGATCCTGACGCGTGATGATGGCCATGCCGGTCCTGAGTGATAACGGGAATCGAGAGACAAATGATAATCGTTCCCGGCATTTTGAACAACATTTCTGCACATGCGTCTGCTAACGCACATTTCGTAGCGGCGCGATTTATCGCGCAATAAATTGCGCCGCTACGATGTGTGCGTTTGATAACGACAAGGCTTTATATCAGTTCATTACTCGCCTGCGTCAATTTCGGCAAATCTTCCCACGCCAGAATGGTGTTACGTCCCTGATTTTTCGCCACATACAGCGCGCGGTCGGCATTGGCGACCGCCTGGTCAAAGTCGTCAGCAAAGATGGGAGCAATGCCGGCGCTGATGGTGACGTGCGTCGACACTTTCTCATTGAAGCGGTGCGGAATTTCCAAATCCACCACATATTGACGAATGCGTTCAGCCAGTTTCATCGCTATTGAGGCGTTAACGTTAGTCATCAGCACCAGAAACTCTTCGCCGCCGTAGCGTGTGACCACATCGCGCGAACGTACCGCGTCGCGGATCGCCACGGACACGCGCGCCAACGCCTGATCGCCCATCGCATGGCCGTAATTGTCGTTGTAGGCTTTGAAGTGGTCGATATCCAGCAGCAGCACAAAGTGGCTGCCGGCGTGGTTTTCCATAATGGTATCAAGACGATTCTTCAATCCACGGCGGTTGTACAAGCCGGTAAGCGGATCGAGCATGCTCAAATCGCTGAAGCTCTCTTTTTCCTCATACAGCTGGCTTACCAGCCGACGAGTAAAGGTATCAAAGCGACGACGCATTAAATGGTGCAGTGAAAAGCCGATTAACGGCAGCGTAATAGTGAATAAGATCATCATTAAATGCTGACCATCATCCAATAACAGCACGGTTAATACCGGCGGCGTGATGTGTAAACAGAATGCAATCAAATAATCACTGAGAGCAATTGCACTGATAAAGAACACGCTTAACAGGCTGATAATTAAAAAGCTGCCATCAAAATAGTAAACCAGATGATATCTGTGGTTAATATGCCACGCCCACAGCGCACCCAAAATAAAAGCCACAGGATTTAATAGCGGTAATTTTTGTTTTGACGCCATTAAACAAATAACCAGCAGCGTGGAGCTGAAGCCCGCCACAACGGCCACTGGCAGCGAGCGTATTGGGCTGTCGCTGCCTAAAATCGGCAGCAGGCAAAAAAGCGAAACGGCGACATTAAGAAACAGAAATAGCATCAGCGACAGCCGATATTTACTCTGTTTCAACTCATCATAAGATTGTAATTTCATTATTATTCTCGTGACAGCCCTGATATATCAAAGCGCTATCCGTAAGTAATAGTTTACCTACCCGGATAGAGAGCACGTTATTGTTGTGTTAGCGATATTGTTATCGGCGGCAATTTAGCATTTTCCAGTAATTCTGTCATCCGGCATGGCTTGCGACAAAAAATTCGCTGCAAGATGAGAAATATTGTCATATGATAATACGAATGTTTATCATTTAAGGGTTGCGCGATGATCATGGCGATAATGGCCGCCTGCGGACTTTGGGGCGTGAGCTGGATAATGGGTAAACGTCTGGATAGCGGCTGGGGCGTGTTATTACCCTGCGCGGCGATGCCGATTTTCGCGTTATGGGAACCGAGTTTCAGTCAATGGCGGGTGGTGATGATTGTGGCGCTGCTGCTGACCGTGGTGATGCTGTTTCACCATCGTTTGCGTCACTATCTGTTGCTGCCGTCTTGTCTGGCATTGGCGGGCGGATTAGCAGCGGTGTCGGTCAATTTCCACGTCATCTGATCAAATTGCAGAAACGACAACATCACGCTAAGAGCGTGAAGTTCGTTAGAAAAATCTTTCGGGGAATTTACTGCTCGAAAGGAGTGACAACTGTTGGTGCGAAGGGAGGGACTTGAACCCTCACGTCCGTAAGAACACTAACACCTGAAGCTAGCGCGTCTACCAATTCCGCCACCATCGCATCTTAGTTGTCTGTTTATATCGTCGCATTGGTGCGAAGGGAGGGACTTGAACCCTCACGTCCGTAAGAACACTAACACCTGAAGCTAGCGCGTCTACCAATTCCGCCACCATCGCTCAGTGCGCAGATATAAACTGTGTGATTTTAGTTTGGTGCGAAGGGAGGGACTTGAACCCTCACGTCCGTAAGAACACTAACACCTGAAGCTAGCGCGTCTACCAATTCCGCCACCATCGCAAACTAACAACACCCTAAAGTATTGCTAACCACGGAGGCGCATTTTAGAGATTTTACTCATTGCGTCAACACATATTTCGCGACGGCTAAACGATCGCTTTAAAAAGCAACGTTTCTGCCGCCGCGCTGCAATTAACGCGTTTTGGCACCGCGACCATATACGGCGCGATAGACTTTGAAGCGTCCGGTTTGCGCCAGCACTTCGTGATTGCCGAAGGTTTCATCCAGAATCTGCGGATACGGCAGGAAGGCGTTAGCCACGATACGCAGTTCGCCGCCGCTGTTCAGATGCTTAAGCGCACCGCGAATCAACGTGTTAGCCGCTTCGAGGCTGGTTTGCAGGCCATCGTGGAACGGCGGGTTGGAGATGATCATGTCGAAACGGCCGGTAACGTCCGAGAACACATTACTGGCAAACACTTCACCTTCCAGTTCATTGGCGGCCAGCGTGGCTTTACTCGCTTCGATCGCGGCAGCGTGCACGTCACACAGCCACAGACGCACGCGCGGCGACACTTTCGCCATCACGGTTGCCAGCACGCCGCTGCCACAACCGATATCCAGCACTTTGCCACGGAAATGCGGCGTCAGCGTGGAGAGCAGCAGATCGCTGCCGATATCCAGACCATCGCGGCTGAACACGCCCGGCAAGGTATGAATGGTGAGATCCTCGAGCTGATAAGTATTGCCGTAGCTGCTGGCATCAAAGGTTGGCTGCTTATCGAGACGACCGTGATACAGGCCACAACGACGCGCGCTATCAACTTTCTCCAGCGTCGCCCACGCTTCCAGCATGCCTTCGGCGCTGCGCACGCCGCTGCGGTTTTCACCCACCACGAAGATATCGCAGCCTACCGGCAGCAGAGAGAGCAGGTTTTGCAGCTGGTACTGCGCTTCGGGTTTGTTCTTCGACCAGTAATAAACCAGCGTATCGCAGCCTTCAACATCGGCAGCGGTTGCAACCATGCTGTAAACCGCACGTTCACCAAGGCGATGGCTAAGGTTCTGCCAGTGATGATATTGCTGGGTATGCACGCGGCTCGACGCGGTTTCTAGCTGGGCGGGCAGGTCATCCTGCAGGTCGCCAGCAAACAACACGTTGCGGGCGGTAAATTCATCACTGTGGCGCAGAATCACTTCGCTGGCCGGGGTAAAAGCAGACATGGAACGCTCCTGTTAAATCAGAGCGGCGATTATAGTGCTTTGTTGGCGCATGTTCGATGGGTTTGCTAGCATAGCGACGCATTCTGGCAGCATAACGGGTAATAGCATGAGCACAAGGCGCGACTGGCTTCTACAGCAAATGGGGATTACGCAGTATCAGCTGCGGCGTCCGCGCGTGCTGCAAGGGGAAATTGCCGTTACGCTTTTGCCCGACACGCGCTTGGTTTTGGTGGCCGAACACGCCCCAACGTTGCAAGAACCGCTGATTCGCGACGTATTGCACGCCCTCAATATTCAACCCGCACAGGTGATGGCGCTGACGCCGGAACAGCTGCAAATGCTGCCGGAGCAAGTCGATTGCGCTGGCTGGTTGCTGGGCGTTGAGAGCGAACATCCCTTTAACGGCATTACGTTTAACACCGCCGTTTTCAATGAATTGATCAGCAGCGGCGCGGCAAAACGCGCCCTGTGGCAACAGATGTGTAACCATGACAACCATTTCTTTAGTCACCCCTGAAGACCAGCCGCAACTGCTGACCATTGAGCGTCGCGCCCATGCTTTTCCGTGGAGCGAGCAGACGTTTACCAGCAATCAGGGCGAACGATTTGTTAATTATCGTCTTGAAGCCGACGGTAAGCTGGCCGGATTCGCCATCACGCAAGTGGTAATGGATGAAGCGTCGCTGTTCAACATTGCGGTCGATCCCGATTTTCAACGTCGCGGCTATGCCCGTCAGCTGTTGCAGCATCTGATTGTTGAACTGGAGCGGCGCGACGTGTTGACGCTGTGGCTAGAAGTGCGCGCCTCGAATAGCGCGGCGATTGCGCTGTACGAGCAGCTGGATTTCCATCAGGTGAGCGTGCGGCCCAACTATTATCCCACCGCCAGCGGACGCGAAGATGCCATCATCATGGCGCTAACGCTGTAAGTCATTTGAAAGGAGCACCATGCTAAACGATTGGGACTGCATCCTGTTTGATGCAGACGACACACTTTTCCATTTCGATGCCTACGCCGGTTTGCAGCGCATGTTTGCCCAATATGACGTGCACTTTACCACGCAGGATTACACTGATTATCAAGCCATCAACAAACCGTTGTGGGTGGATTACCAAAACGGCAGCATTTCCGCGCTGCAACTGCAAACGCGCCGCTTCACGCTGTGGGGCGAGAAACTCAGCGTGGCGCCGGAAGTGCTGAACAGTGATTTTCTTAGCGCCATGGCCGAAATCTGCCTGCCGCTCGAAGGCGCAGCCCATCTGTTATCAACGCTGAAAGGCAAAGTGAAGATCGCCATCATCACCAACGGTTTCACCGCGCTGCAGCAGGCGCGCCTTGAGCGCACCGGATTCCTCGATGTGTTTGATGCGCTGGTGATTTCTGAAGAAGTGGGCGTACCGAAACCTGACGTGGCGATCTTTGATCACACGCTGGCCTTGCTGGGCAACCCGGATCGCAGCCGCGTGCTGATGGTCGGCGATACGCCGGAATCGGATATTCTCGGCGGTATGAACGCCGGCCTCAAGACCTGCTGGATCGATCACGGCACGCGTCCGTTACCCGATCACATCACGCCAACCTGGCAGGTGAAAACGCTGGCCGAGCTGGAAGCAATTCTGACCGAAGGTTAAAAGTATCTATTCATCTTTACCATCGTGATGATGCTAAGAAGCCCGCTTTGCGGGCTTTTTTGTGCAAAAAATCTATTCAAGTATCTATTCACGAATCTATTCACGAAGGGTTGAGAAGAGGTAAAACAGATCTATTCTTAACGCTCTTTTTCAGTCTCTGTGGTTGCTGCAGCCGCCTCTTCTTCCTCTTTTTCTTTATCCTCTTTCACCGTGCGACTTGCCGTCAGCAGGAACGGCGACTGTTGCCAGCGGGTGCGGCGGTCGCGCAGCAGGGTGCGCGTCAGGATAATGCCGATGGCCAGCGCCAGTAACATCATCAGGCGCAGGATGTTGGTGGTGTTATCCACCTGACGTGATTCCGTCACCAGCACGTGAGTATCCAGCGTGACGCGCAGGAAACCTTGCGGGCCATCTTTGCCTTCCAGCGGCTGCACAATTTGATGGTTGAAGTAGCTGCCGGCGCGTTTGCCATCCAGCGACAGTCGATCGCGCACATTAATGCTTTCGCCGCTGTGCGCCACCAGGCTGCCATCATCGGCGTAGACGGAGGCATCCAGAATGCGGCTGTTGTCGGTCATCTGATTGAGGATCGCGGCAATCTGCGTGCGGTTATCATCGCTGTTATCCATCAGCGGTTTAAGGCTAAACGCCACCTGTTTGGTCAGCGTGCGCGCCAGTTCTTCCACTTGTTCAGAGCGAGCCATTTGATGGCCGAGGCTAAACCAGGATGCGCCTTGCATCAGAACCACTAACAGAGCCAGCGAGATAAGAACAATCACCGTGCGATGCAGGCGAAATTTCAGTGCGGTTTTAACCATCAGAAACCCGTGTGATGTAACAGCAGAAAGGCTGGCAATTATGTTGCCAGAACCCGCGCAGACAAGGTAGCCTCTTGCGTGGTTTTGTTGTCCCTACAGGAGCTGTAATGCCAAATCGTCTTACCTGGTGCGATCTGCCCGCCGATGTTTCACTTTGGCCGGGTTTACCCCTTTCCCTCAGCGGTGATGAAGTGATGCCGCTGGATTACCGTGCCGGTCGGACTGGCTGGTTGCTGTATGGGCGCGGGCTCGATAAACAAAAACTCACCGATTATCAGCATAAGCTGGGTGCGGCGATGGTGATCGTCAGCGCCTGGAATGTCGATGAGTATCAGGTGATACGTCTGGCAGGCTCGCTGACGCCGCGCGCCAGTAAACTGGCGCATGAAGCCGGTTTTGATGTGGCGCCGCTCGGCAAAATCCCGCATCTGAAAACGCCAGGTTTGCTGGTGATGGACATGGATTCCACCGCGATCCAGATTGAGTGCATTGATGAGATCGCCAAACTGGCGGGCTGCGGCGAGCAGGTGGCGGAAGTCACCGAACGCGCCATGCGCGGTGAGCTGGATTTCAAAGCCAGCCTGCGCGAACGCGTTGGCACCTTGGCGGGCGCGGATGCCAATATCCTGATGCAAGTGCGCGATGCGCTGCCGCTGATGCCAGGCTTAACCACGCTGGTGCAGAAACTGCAGGCGCTGGGCTGGCAGGTGGCGATCGCCTCGGGCGGCTTCACCTTCTACGCCGACTATTTGCGCCAGACGCTGCATTTAGCCGCGGCGGTGGCCAACGAGCTGGAAATTCGTGACGGCAAGCTAACCGGCCAGGTGCTGGGACAAATTGTCGATGCCCAATTTAAAGCCGATACCCTGAACGATCTGGCACAGCGCTTTGAAATTGCTCCGGAACAAACGGTGGCGATTGGCGATGGTGCCAACGATCTGCCGATGATTAAAACCGCGGCGCTGGGTATCGCCTATCATGCTAAACCTAAAGTGAATGAGCAGACGGAAATCATCATCCGTCATGCTGACCTGATGGGTGTGTTCTGCATTCTGACCGGCAGCCTGATTCACGAAGAGCGTTAACTGAGGATTTGATTTGGCCAAAGCGGCAAAACGCGCCTTCGTTTGTAACGAATGCGGCGCTGATTATCCGCGCTGGCAGGGGCAATGCAGCGCCTGCCATGCGTGGAACACCATCACCGAGGTGCGCATTGCCGCCTCGCCTGCGGCGGCGCGTAACGAGCGTCTGAGCGGTTATGCCGGCGGCAACGCGGGCGTTAGCCGCGTGCAGAAGCTATCGGAGATCAGCCTCGAAGCCCTGCCGCGTTTCTCTACCAGTTTCAAAGAGTTCGATCGCGTACTGGGCGGCGGCGTGGTGCCGGGCAGCGCCATCTTGATTGGTGGTAATCCGGGCGCCGGTAAATCGACGCTGCTGCTGCAGGTGATGTGCAAGCTGGCGGAAGGGATGAAAACCCTGTACGTCACCGGCGAAGAGTCGCTGCAACAAGTCGCGATGCGCGCCCATCGTCTGGGATTACCCACCGAAAACCTTAATATGTTGTCGGAGACCAGCATCGAGCAGATCTGCCTGATCGCCGAGCAGGAGCAGCCGAAACTGATGGTGATCGACTCGATTCAGGTAATGCACATGGCGGAAATCCAATCTTCGCCGGGCAGCGTAGCGCAGGTGCGTGAAACGGCTGCGTATCTGACGCGCTTCGCCAAAACGCGCGGCGTGGCGATCATCATGGTCGGTCACGTCACCAAAGACGGTTCGCTGGCCGGCCCGAAAGTGCTGGAACACTGTATCGACTGTTCGGTGATGCTGGATGGTGACGCCGATTCGCGTTTTCGTACCTTGCGCAGCCATAAAAACCGCTTTGGCGCGGTGAATGAGCTGGGCGTGTTCGCCATGACCGAACAAGGCATGCGCGAAGTCAGCAATCCTTCAGCCATCTTCCTGTCACGCGGTGATGAGATCACTTCGGGCAGTTCGGTGATGGTGCTGTGGGAAGGTACGCGTCCGCTGTTGGTCGAGATTCAGGCGCTGGTGGACCATTCGATGATGGGCAATCCACGCCGCGTTGCGGTAGGTCTGGAGCAGAATCGCCTGGCGATCCTGTTAGCGGTGCTGCATCGCCACGGCGGGTTGCAGATGGCGGATCAGGATGTGTTTGTCAACGTGGTCGGCGGCGTAAAAGTCACTGAAACCAGCGTCGATCTGGCGCTGCTGATGGCGATGGTATCGAGCTTCCGCGATCGTCCGTTGCCGCAGGATCTGGTGATCTTTGGCGAAGTGGGCCTTGCCGGCGAAATTCGCCCGGTGCCGAGCGGTCAGGAGCGCATTTCCGAAGCGGCGAAGCACGGCTTTAAGCGCGCCATCGTCCCGGCCGGTAATGCACCGAAGAAACCGGTAGAAGGGATGAAGGTGTACAGCGCGAAGAAGCTGGCGGATGCGTTAGCGATTCTGGATGAGTTGTAACGGGTTTCCCTCACCCTAACCCTCTCCCAAAGGGAGAGGGAACCGATCGGCAATGTTTGAATGCCTGAGTTGAAAGTCGCGCCGTATCTTTTCTCCCTCGCCCGCTTGCGGGAGAGGGCCGGGGTGAGGGCCAGCGCGCACCGTACCCCATTTTATTCCACGCAGGAGGCACTCAATGTCATCATTTGACTACCTGAAAACAGCCATTCGCCAGCAAGGCCACACGCTGCAGCAGGTTGCCGACGCCAGCGGAATGACCAAAGGCTACTTAAGCCAGCTGCTCAACGCCAAAATCAAAAGCCCGAGCGCGCAGAAGCTGGAAGCGCTGCACCGTTTTCTTGGCCTGGAATTTCCGCGCCGCGATAAAACCGTTGGTGTGGTGTTCGGGAAATTTTATCCGCTGCATACCGGCCACATCTATCTGATCCAGCGCGCCTGCAGTCAGGTGGATGAGCTGCACATCATCATGGGCCACGACGATCCGCGCGATCGTGAACTGTTTGAAAACAGCGCCATGTCGCAGCAGCCGACCATCAGCGATCGACTACGCTGGTTGCTGCAAACCTTCAAATACCAGAAAAATATCCGTATCCATTCGTTCGACGAAGAGGGCATCGAACCTTATCCGCACGGCTGGGATGTGTGGAGCGGCGGCGTCAAAACCTTTCTGGCTGAGCAGGGCATCGAGCCGAATTGTGTCTACACCAGTGAAGAACCCGATGCCGCGATGTATGAGCAGCACCTTGGCATTCCGGCGGTGGTGATCGATCCCAATCGATCCTTTATGAACATCAGCGGCGGCCAGATTCGTCAGGATCCGTTCCGCTACTGGGAATATATTCCGACCGAAGTGAAGCCATTCTTCGTGCGCACCGTGGCGGTGCTGGGCGGTGAGTCGAGCGGCAAATCAACGCTGGTGAACAAGCTGGCGAACATCTTCAACACCACCAGCGCATGGGAATATGGCCGCGATTATGTCTTCTCACACCTCGGTGGCGACGAAATGGCGCTGCAATATTCCGACTACGATAAAATCGCGCTCGGTCAGGCGCAATACATCGACTTCGCCGTGAAGTACGCCAGTAAAGTCGCCTTTATCGATACCGATTTCATCACCACGCAGGCGTTTTGCCTCAAGTACGAAGGACGCGAGCACCCGTTTGTGCAGGCGTTGATTGATGAGTACCGTTTCGACCTGGTAATTTTGCTGGAAAACAACGTGCCCTGGGTGGCGGATGGATTGCGCAGCCTCGGCAGCTCAATGGATCGCCGCGAGTTCCAGACCATGCTGATCACCATGCTGCGTGAAAACAATATCGAGTTTGTTCACGTTAAAGAAGATGACTACGACACACGCTTCCTGCGCTGCGTCGAGTTGGTGAAGCAGATGCTGGGCAGTTGATTCAGCCATAAAAAAAGGCGCCAGTCGGCGCCTTTTTCACAGCAAAAGCCTTACTTCGTCATACGCTTGTACTTGATACGCTTCGGCTCGAGCGCGTCGGCGCCGAGGGTGCGTTTCTTGTACTCTTCGTACTCGGTAAAGTTACCTTCGAAGAACTCCACCTTGCCTTCATCCTGATAATCGATGATGTGGGTGGCGATACGGTCGAGGAACCAACGGTCATGCGAGATCACCATGGCACAGCCTGGGAATTCCAGCAGGGCGTTTTCCAGCGCGCGCAGGGTTTCGATGTCGAGGTCGTTGGTAGGTTCATCGAGCAGCAACAGGTTGCCGCCGACTTGCAGCAGCTTGGCGAGGTGCAGACGACCACGCTCACCACCTGACAGCTCGCCCACGCGTTTGCCCTGATCGGTGCCTTTGAAGTTGAAGCGACCAACGTATGCACGGCTTGGCATCTCGGTGTTGCCAACGCGCATAATGTCCTGACCGCCAGACACTTCTTCAAACACGGTTTTGGAGTTGTCCATCGCGTCACGGAACTGATCAACTGACGCCAGCTTGACGGTTTCGCCCAGCTCGATGGTGCCGGAATCCGGTTGTTCCTGACCTGACATCATGCGGAACAGCGTAGATTTACCCGCGCCGTTCGGACCGATGATGCCGACAATCGCGCCCTTCGGTACGGAGAAGGTCAAATCGTCGATCAGCACGCGATCGCCATACGATTTCTTCAGGTTGGTCACTTCCAGCACTTTGTCGCCGAGGCGTGCGCCAGGTGGAATGAAGAGTTCGTTGGTTTCGTTACGCTTCTGGTAATCGGTGTTGTTCAGCTCTTCAAAGCGTGCCAGACGGGCTTTGCCCTTCGACTGACGGCCTTTCGCGCCTTGACGCACCCACTCCAGCTCTTTCTCGATAGATTTGCGACGTGCCGCTTCAGAAGAGGCTTCCTGCGCCAGACGCTGATCTTTCTGCTCCAACCAGGAAGAGTAGTTACCTTCCCACGGAATACCTTCGCCGCGGTCCAGTTCCAGAATCCAGCCGGCAACGTTATCAAGGAAGTAACGGTCGTGCGTGATCGCCACAACGGTGCCTTCGAAGTCGTGCAGGAAGCGTTCCAGCCATGCCACGGATTCGGCATCCAGGTGGTTGGTGGGTTCGTCGAGCAGCAGCATGTCTGGCTTTTCCAGCAGCAGACGGCACAGCGCAACGCGGCGGCGCTCACCACCGGAAAGGGTAGCGATTTTGGCATCCCAGTCTGGCAGACGCATCGCATCGGCCGCACGGTTCAGCTGGGTATCGAGGTTGTGACCATCATGCGCCTGGATCACTTCTTCCAGACGGCCCTGTTCAGCGGCCAGCTTGTCGAAATCCGCATCGGGATCGGCATACAGCGCATACACTTCGTCGAGACGCTTCAGCGCGCCAACCACTTCTGAAACCGCTTCTTCAACGGATTCACGCACGGTGTGCTCCGGGTTCAGCTGCGGTTCCTGCGGCAGATAACCCACATTGATGCCCGGCTGCGGGCGAGCTTCCCCTTCGATATCGGTATCGATACCGGCCATGATGCGCAGCAGCGTCGATTTACCCGAGCCGTTCAGGCCGAGTACACCGATTTTTGCTCCAGGGAAGAAGCTAAGAGAAATATTCTTCAGGATGTGACGCTTCGGCGGAACAACCTTGCCGACGCGATGCATGCTATAGACGAATTGAGCCACGTTGTATTGAGCCTTTTGGTCTGTGAGTTATGAACTTTAGGTACAGAAGTTTAGCTGTTTTCGCCCTTTATTCATACCCGTCATACTTTGAGCTGCAGGTGCGTTGGCTGCGCGTGTCCACCCCAGTCACATACTTATGTATGCTCCTGGGGATGAACCCACTTGCCGCCTTCCTGCAACTCAAATTATTTAGGGTATACACTTATCTCTTTGTTTAAAAAACGGAGGAGGTTCGATGAGAGTGCTGATTGCTGCGGATGAAGATGCCTGGGGCGGATTGATTCCCGCCATTCGTCAGACGTTGCCTGATGTGGAGTTTGTGGCGTCGGCCGGTCACGCGGCGGAAAGTCTGGCGGGCTTTGATGCGCTGATTCCCGGCATGTGCCGCGTTGATGCGCGCTTACTGGCAACGGCGGATCGCCTCAAACTCATTCAGCAGGCGGGCGTTGGGCTGGAAGGCGTTGATTTGGCGGCAGCAGCGCACGCCGACATCATGGTGGCGAACGTTCCCTCCGATGATTCAGGCAACGCCGATTCAGTGGCGGAACTCGGTATCTGGATGATGATTGGCCTGGCGCGTCGCCAGCACGAGATCGCTCAGTGCCTGGCAGAGCAGAAACTCGGTCAGCCCATTGGCATGGGATTGAAGGGCAAAACCGTTGGTCTGGTGGGATTGGGCGGCATCGGCAAAGCGCTGGCGAAGCGTCTGGCACCGTTTGGTATGCGCATGATTGGCGTAAAACGCGAGGCAGATGATGCCTTTGCGCGCCAGCATCAGCTCGACTGGGTTGGTGATATGGCGCAATTGCCGCAGCTATTGCAGCAGGCCGATTTTGTGGTGTTAAGCCTGCCGGATAACGCCGCTACCCATAACATCCTCAACGCAGAAGCACTGGCGCAGATGAAACCGGAAAGTTTCCTGATCAACCTGGGACGCGGCGGTTTAATTGATAAGGCTGCGTTTCTGGCGGCGCTGGAGAGCAAAGCGCTGGCGGGCGCCGGGCTGGATGTATTCTGGCAAGAGCCGCCCGATCCCAACGATGCGGTGTTCAGCTATAACGTGATTGCCACGCCGCACATTGGTGGCGTTACGGATGTGTCGATGAAGGGCATCATTAATGGGATTTGCGATAACCTGCGCCGTCTGCGTGACGGTGATACGGTGATCGATCGGAAAGCATGAGAATATGGATGACCGCACATTCCGTAGCGGCGCGATTTATCGCGCTTTTTTGACTTTTTCGTCGCGGTGAAAATGCGCAATAAATTGCGCCGCTACGATACGTGCGTTCGGTGATATTGAATTCATATTTTAACGAAAAACCATTTACGACTTACGGCAATCGCAGCGGAATATTCTGTTGTGCCAGCCAGTTCTTCAGCGCCGGTTCCGGCGCGCTATCGCTTACCAGCAAATCAAAACGGCGCAATTCAGCAATGCGTGCGGGCAGCACTTTGCCAAATTTACTGCTGTCCGCCACCAGCACGCGTTGACGTGCGCGCAGCATCGCGTGGTGCTTCATCGCCAGCTCATTGATGTTGTAACAGGTTGCGCCCTGTTCCTGATCGATGCCTGCCGCCGAAATAAAGGCCAGCGTCGGACAGAGATCGTCGAGGATCGAATGCGCGCCAATCGGCGTGAACAGCGCGTTATCGGCGTGGAACTCGCCGCCGCTCAGGATCACGTTGCAGGCCGGTTTCTCTTTCAGCGCCAGGAAAGTGTTCATCGCGCAGCAGATGGCGGTGAACGGCAAGGTGTCGGGGATCGCATCCACGATGTACGGCAGCGTGGTGCCGCAATCAAAAAATACCGTGTCATTTTCACTGATCAGGTCCGCGGCAGCCTGCGCCAGGCGCTGTTTGTGTGCGGCGTTCTGACCGTGCTGATCGGAGATGAAATAGTGTCCGACGTGGCTTTTCGGATCGCTGACGATATAGCCGCCCAGCAGCACCACCGTTGACGCTGGCTCGGTGAGATCGCGGCGGATGGTCATTTCCGACACGCCCAGCAGCTGCGCCGCGTCTTTCAGATGCAGTTTATCGGTGCGTTTCAGCGCCTGAGCCAACTTGTGAATACGTTCGTCGCGCCGGGTTTCCATGATCATCTCTGCGTAATTAATCCTGAAGTCGAAGTGGCCTGGTCAAAAATCACGATAAATCTCACATATTTTAATGATTTGCGACGTCTCCAGCAGGCCAGTTTTCAATCTTACCTGTAATGAGATCGGCCCGCAAACGTCACCAGTGCCGCCAAAATGTTGCTCTCAAGCCGCTTCGCTCTGATTCTCAATGTTGTTGCATTGTTAGAATAATAACATTCATTTCTACGAATGAATGGCTGTTTATCGGCTTTTTATCAGGGCGCTGAGGTGTGAAATTTATCACATAATTAACTTTATTAACCTGATATTGTGATTTTAATAACATTATAACGCTAAAAATTCACCGGGAGAAAACAATGGATATTGCGGTTATTGGGTCAAATATGGTGGACCTCATTACCTATACCAATCAGCTGCCCAAAGCGGGCGAAACGCTGGAAGCACCTGATTTTGCCATCGGCTGTGGGGGCAAAGGTGCCAATCAGGCTGTGGCAGCGGCGAAGATGGGCGGCAGCGTGATGATGGTGAGTAAAGTCGGCGACGATCTGTTCGCGCCGAATACCGTGGCCAATCTGCAACAGCAGGGCGTTGATACCCGCTTCGTCACCACCGCGGCAGGCACCTCCAGCGGCGTGGCACCGATCTTCGTTGACGATCAGTCGCAGAACCGCATTCTGATTATCAAAGGTGCCAACCAGCAGCTGAAGCCGGCGGATATTGATGCCGCCGCCGACGCGCTGAAAAGCTGCCAGTTGATCATCCTGCAGCTGGAGATCCCGCTGGAAACCGTGTACTACGCCATTGATTTTGCCCGTCAGCATGACATCAAAGTGATCCTCAATCCGGCACCGGCGGTGGCGGATCTCAATATCGAATACGCCTGCAAATGCGACTTTTTCATGCCGAATGAAACCGAGCTGGAGATCCTCACCGGCATGCCGGTCACCACTGATGAAGAGGTGAAGCTGGCGGGGCAATCGCTGCTCAAACGTGGGCTGAAAAACCTGATCATCACGCTGGGCGGGCGCGGTTCGCTGTGGATGTCTGGCGACAGCGTGCATCAGGTTGCACCCACCGCGGTAAAAGCGGTGGACACCAGCGGCGCGGGCGATGCCTTTATCGGTTGCTTCGCCCACGAGCTGGTGAAAAGCGGCGATATCCCGGCCGCGATGGCGCAAGCCTCGGCTTATGCCGCCTGCAGCGTGACCGGTCGCGGCACGCAGCGCTCATATCCCGACGCGGAAACCTTCCAGCGTTTTCTCAACGTTCACTGAGGTCGAGTTATGCAACCGAACATTGTTCAGCAATCTGATGGCTATCTGAATAAAACGCCGCTGTTCCAGTTCATTTTGCTCTCGTGCCTGTTCCCGTTGTGGGGCTGTGCGGCGAGTCTGAACGACATCCTGATCACCCAGTTCAAAAGCGTGTTCGCGTTAAGCGATTTCGCCAGCGCGCTGGTGCAGAGCGCGTTCTACGGCGGTTACTTCCTGATCGCTATTCCGGCCTCGCTGGTGATCCGCAAAGCCAGCTATAAACTGGCGATTTTGCTGGGACTGGCGCTGTATATCGTGGGTTGCGTGCTGTTCTATCCCGCGTCGCACATGGCGACCTACACCATGTTCCTGGCGGCGATTTTCGCCATCGCTATCGGTTTGAGCTTCCTCGAAACCGCCGCCAATACCTACAGCTCGATGATTGGTCATCGCGATCACGCCACGCTGCGCCTGAATATCAGCCAGACCTTCTATCCGGTGGGCGCGCTGATGGGCATCGTGCTGGGCAAATATCTGGTGTTCCAGGAGGGCGACAGTCTGGAGAGTCAGCTGGCGGGCATGAACGCGGAACAGGCGCATGCGTTCCGTCTCACCATGCTGGAGCACACGCTGGAACCCTACAAATATCTGGTGATGGTGCTGGTGGTGGTGATGCTGCTGTTCCTGTTCACCCGCTATCCACGCTGCAAGCCGGAAAGCAGTGAAAAATCTTTGCCATCGCTCGGCGAGACTTTCCGCTATCTGGCGGCGAATCGTCACTTTAAACGCGGCATTGTGGCGCAGTTCCTGTATGTCGGCATGCAGGTGGCGGTGTGGTCGTTTACCATTCGTCTGGCGCTGACGCTGGGCGCAATCAATGAGCGCCATGCCTCTAACTTTATGATTTACAGCTTCATCGGCTTCTTTATCGGTAAATTTATCGCCAACTTCCTGATGACGCGCTTCCGTGCGGAAAAAGTGCTGATCGCCTACTCGCTGTTGGGTGTGCTGGCGCTGGCGTATGTGATGTTTGTGCCGAACTTTACCGCCGTGTATGCCGCCATCTTGGTTAGTGCGCTGTTTGGTCCATGCTGGGCGACGATCTACGCCGGAACGCTGGCTACCGTCGATAATAAATACACCGAAGTGGCGGGCGCGTTTATCGTGATGTCGATTGTCGGTGCTGCCTTTATTCCTGCGATTCAGGGTTTCGTCTCTGATCATCTGGGATCGATGCAGCTGGCGTTCGGCGTGTCCCTGCTGTGCTTCGCCTGGGTGGGTTACTTCTTCTGGGGCGAGCTGCGTCATAAAAAGCAGGCGGAAGCAGCCGGTCGTTTAGTTGAGGAGATGCCATGAAAACCCGTTTACCGTTACGTCGTGAGCAGTTTCATGAAACGCCAGCCACGCTGCTGCGCAACGAGACGTTGCACGTCGAGCTGTTTCGCTATCCCGCGGGCGTGGAAGCGGTGCGCATCAGCAATCCACGCGGCACGGTGATCGTGCTGCCGTTCTACGGTCAGATGGTGTGGGATGCCAATTTTGACGGCCATTCGCTGACCATGGGCCACAGCTTCAAGCAGCCGCTGCCCGGCAGTTCGATCATTGATACTTACGGCTGTTTCGCTTTTCACTCCGGGCTGCTGGCTAACGGCTGTCCGGCAGAGGATGACGATCATCCGCTGCACGGCGAAATGGCCTGCGCGCGCATGGACAGCGCGTGGATCGTGCTTGAGGACGATCGCCTGTCGCTGGAGGGCGAAACCGAGTATGTGAAGGGCTTCGGTCATCACTATCTTGCGGCACCGGCGGTGCGCCTTGAGGCCAATGCTGCGCGCCTGCACATTGAGATGAACGTCACTAACCTGGCGGGCGCGCCGATGCCGCTGCAGTATATGTGTCATCTGAACAGCGCCTGGCTGGATCAGGGCCGTTTCCAGCAGTCGATCCCTACAGATGCGTTCCGGCTGCGCAGCTCGATCCCGGCGCACGTAAAACCCACGCCGCAGTGGCGCGCTTACACCGATCAACTGGCGCGCGATCCGCAGGCGTTTCAGCAGCTGGATCAACCGCAGATGTGCGATCCGGAGATCGTGTTTTTTGCCGACGATCTCCAGCAGTACGGCGATGAGATGCAGTTCGAGCTGCACTCACCGCAGGGTTTTGCCCTGATGACGCGCTTCTCCAGCCAGCAATTCCCGCACGCCACGCGCTGGATGCTGCATAACCGCGATCAGCAGGTCGCCGCCTATGTGCTGCCGTCAACCTGCCGTCCGGAAGGTTTCAAGGCCGCACAGCGCGCCGGCACGCTGATTGAGCTGGCCCCCGGCGAGCAGCGCCATTTCAGCGTTGAGACCGGGATTTTATAATCCCATTCCATGCACAATTCGTAGGGTCGCCATTCATGGCGACCTGATTTCCAGGTGCGCATGAATGCGCACCCTACACAAACCGCACCTCCGATTGGTAGGGTCGCCATTCATGGCGACCTGGTTTCCAGGTGCGCATGAATGCGCACCCTACATAAACCGCACCTCCGATTGTTAGGGTCGCCATTCATGGCGACCTGATTTCCAGGTGCGCATGAATGCGCAGCCTACACAAACCGCGCCTCCGATTTGTAGGGTCGCCATTCATGGCGACCTGGTTTCCAGGTGCGCATGAATGCGCACCCTACATAAACCGCACCTCCGATTGGTAGGGTCGCCATTCATGGCGACCTGGTTTCCAGGTGCGCATAACTGCGCACCCTACGAAGAAACGGTGCAACTAAATCGCCACCAACCCGCGTACGCCGTCGGCTTCCATGGCAGATCCGGCGCCGCGCTGCACGATCTCACCACGCGACATCACCAGATAGCTGTCGGCCAGTTCGGCGGCGAAATCATAAAACTGCTCGACGAGCAGGATCGCCATATCGCCGCGCTGTGCCAGCTGGCGGATCACCGCACCGATCTCCTTGATCACCGACGGCTGGATCCCTTCAGTCGGCTCATCGAGGATCAACAGTTGTGGTTTGCAGGCGAGAGCGCGGCCGATCGCTAATTGCTGCTGTTGTCCGCCCGACAGATCGCCGCCGCGGCGCGCTTTCATCTCACGCAGCACCGGAAACAGCTGATAGATCTCCTCCGGCACCGCTTTGGCCTGTGCGCCAGAAAAACGCGCCAGCCCCATCAGCAGATTCTCTTCCACCGTCAGACGCGGGAAAATTTCGCGCCCCTGCGGCACATAAGCGATACCGGCCTGCACGCGCTGGTGCGGCTTGCGGCTGTTGATCACTTTATCCTGCCAGCGGATTTCGCCGGATTTGGCCGGAATCAGCCCCATTAAACATTTCAGCAGCGTGGTTTTGCCCACGCCGTTGCGTCCCAGCAGGCAGGTAATTTCGCCCGGTTTAGCTTCAAACGACAGGCCGCGCAGAATGTGGCTGCCGCCGTAATATTGATTCAGTTCAGCGACTTGCAGCATGTTAACGCCCCAGATAAACGTCGATAACCCGATCGTCCGCCTGCACTTCGCGTAACGATCCCTCGGCCAGCACCTGGCCCTGATGCAGCACGGTGACGTGATCGGCAATGGTTTCAACAAAGCCCATGTCGTGCTCGACCACCATCAGCGAATGCTTACCGGCGAGGCTGCGAAACAGCTCAGCAGTGTACTCGGTTTCGGCGTCGGTCATGCCGGCTGCCGGTTCATCCAGCAGCAGCAAATGCGGGTCCTGCACCAACAGCATGCCGATTTCCAGAAACTGCTTCTGACCGTGCGACAGCAAACCGGCTTTGCGCTGACGCTCGCCGCCCAGCCGCAGCAGTTTCAGCACCTCATCAATGCGATCCTGCTGCTCGCCGTTCAGCCGCGCGCGCAGGCTGGCCCACACCGATTTGTCGTTTTTCAGCGCGATTTCCAGATTCTCAAACACCGTTAGCGCTTCGAATACCGTGGGTTTCTGGAACTTGCGCCCAATACCGGCGCGCGCGATCTCCACCGGCGACATTTTGCTGAGATCGGTATCCTGGTCGTAGATCACCTGACCATTATCCGGGCGGGTTTTACCGGTGATCACATCCATCAGCGTGGTTTTTCCCGCGCCGTTGGGGCCGATCACGCAGCGCAGTTCGCCCACGCCGATCTTCAGTGAGAGATCGGTCAGCGCACGAAAGCCGTCGAACGACACGTTGATCTTCTCCAGCTGCAATACCGGATCGCTTTGTTCACGATGACGATCCGCTGGATGAGGTTGGGTAAACAGGTGTTCAGTCATCACGCCTCCGGCGCAGCAGGCCAATCACGCCACGCGGCAGGAACAGCGTGACCAGGATAAACATCAGACCAAGGAAGAACAGCCAATATTCCGGGAAGGCCACGGTGAACCAGCTTTTGGCACCGTTAACGATGGCCGCGCCCAACAGCGGACCAATCAAGGTGCCGCGTCCGCCGAGTGCCACCCAAATCGCCGCTTCAATCGAGTTAGTGGGTGACATTTCGCTGGGGTTGATGATGCCGACCTGCGGCACATAGAGCGCGCCCGCCAGCCCGCACAGCACCGCCGACAGCGTCCAGACAAACAGCTTGAAGCCTTTGGGATCGTAACCGACGAACATCAGGCGGTTCTCCGCATCGCGCACGGCGGTTAGCACGCGGCCAAACTTGCTGCGTGCCAGCGCGAAGCCAATGCCGAGGCTTACCAGCAGCAACAGCACGGTGGCGACGAACAGTCCGATGCGCGTACCGGTGGCGGTGACGTTAAAGCCGAGCAGCGTGGTGAAGCCGGTAAAGCCATTGTTGCCGCCGAAGCCAGTTTCGTTGCGGAAAAACAGCAGCATGCCAGCGTAGGTTAGCGCCTGCGTCATGATCGAGAAGTAGACGCCTTTGATTTTCGAGCGGAAGGCGAAGAAGCCAAACACCAGCGCCAGCAAACCTGGCACCAGCATGATCAGGCACAGCGCCCAGGCAAAATGCTGCGTGCCTGTCCAGAACCACGGCAGTTCGCTCCACGAAAGGAAGGACATAAACGCCGGCAAGCCATCGCCGGATGCCTGACGCATCAAATACATGCCCATCGCATAGCCGCCGAGCGCGAAGAACAAACCGTGGCCGAGCGACAGTAATCCGGCGTAACCCCACACCAGATCCAGCGCCACCGCGACCACGGCGTAACAGAGAATTTTGCCGACCAGCGTCAGCGTATAGGTGGAGATCGCCAGCGGATGCGTGGCGGGCAGCAGGGCGCAAAACGGCAGCACCAGCAGCAGCGCAGCGATCACCACGCCGAGGCTGAGGGTCAGGCGCGGCGCTTTGCGCGCAATCGTTAACGTCATTGGCTGGCTCATCAGTCAATCACCCTCCCTTTGAAGGCAAACAGGCCCTGCGGACGTTTCTGGATAAACAGCACGATCAACACGAGGATGAGGATTTTGCCGAGCACCGCGCCAATCTGCGGCTCCAGCACTTTGTTGAGGATGCCGAGACCAAAGGCGGCGACCACGGTGCCCGCCAGTTGGCCGACGCCGCCCAGCACCACCACCAGGAAGGAGTCGATGATGTAGCCCTGACCGAGCTCCGGTCCGACGTTGCCGAGCTGCGACAGCGCCACGCCGCCGAGTCCGGCAATACCAGAACCGAGGCCAAACGCCAGCATATCGATACGTCCGGTCGGCACGCCGCAGCAGTCGGCCATTGCGCGGTTCTGCGTCACGGCACGCACGCTCAGGCCGAGACGGGTTTTATTCAGCAGTAGCCAGGTGAGGCCCAGCACGGCAAACACAAACAGGATCACCGCGATACGGTTGTAAGGTAGCACCAGATTCGGCAGCAGCTGCAGACCGCCGGAGAGCCAGCTCGGGTTAGCCACTTCCAGGTTCTGCGCGCCAAACAGCATGCGCACTAGCTGAATCAGCATCAGGCTGATGCCCCAGGTGGCGAGCAGCGTTTCCAGCGGACGTCCGTACAGATGGCGGATGATGGTGCGCTCCAGCAACATACCCATGCAGGCGGTGACCAGAAACGCCACCGGCAGCGCCAGCAGCGGATACCACGCCAGCCATTGCGGCGCGAACTGCTGAAACAGGCTCTGTACAAACCAGGTTGCGTAGGCGCCGAGCATCAGCATTTCGCCGTGCGCCATGTTGATCACGCCGAGCAAGCCGTAGGTGATCGCCAGACCGAGCGCCGCCAGCAGCAGAATCGAACCCAGGGACAACCCGGTAAAGGCCTGGCCGAGCAGATCGCCCCACATCAGTCGTTTTTTGATCTGTTGCAGGCTGGCGGCGGCGGCATCGCGCACGTTGGCATCAGGTTCATTGCTGGCCTGGGTTAAGCGATTGAGGCTGGCCTGCATATTGGGATCGCTGGATTCGCCCAGCAGCTTGACGGCTTTGAGGCGCAGCGCGGCATCCGGGCTGGCGAGTTGCAGGTTGGCCGCGGCCATCAGCAGTACGTCGTGCACTTTCGCGTCTTTTTCCAGCGCGAGGCGCTGCTCAATCAGCGGCAGCATGTCGGCGACGCCATCGTTTTGCAGTTGTTGTGCGGCACGTAAACGGATCGCGGCATCGTCGCTCACCAGCTGGTGGGCGGCGAGGGCGCTGGCGATCAGCACGCGCAGGCGGTTATTCATGAACAGCTTTTTGGTGTCGCCGTCGGGCTGTTGCGCGCTGTCGAGCGGCTGCAACGCATTGCCCTGTTTGCTGAACGGCTGCTGTTTCTGGTCGATGACCACGGTTTCATTGCGCAGCGCCTGCAGCAGCGGCAAGCGACTGGCCTGCGGTGCGGCGGCCCACTGCTGGAGCAGCGTGGCTTGTTGCGTGCGGCTGGCAGCCGCGAAGTCTGCGCCATCGCCCGCCTGGGCGAGCCAGGGCAGCAGTAACAGCAGACAGCAGAGATAACGGCGGATTGTCATGGTTCTGGCCCTGTGATGAGAAGTTGTGCTGGGTTTGGATTGGTGTGGCTGTCCCCCTCCTCGGTCCTCCCCCATAAATGGGGGAGGAAGACGTTGCCCAATGCCAGCAATGAACATGCATGTGGCAGCGTCTCCTTCCCCCATTTATGGGGGAAGGCCGGGATGGGGGACAGCCAGCACAACCCCTTACTGCGTTGATTTCACAGGATGATCAGGCTTCTTATCGTTACCCGCGATGTACGGGCTCCACGGCTGGGCGCGTACCGGTTGCTCGGTCTGCCACACCACGTTGAACTGACCGTTCTCTTCCACTTCGCCAATCATCACTGGCTTGTGCAGGTGATGGTTGGTTTTATCCATGGTCAGGATGAAACCGTCCGGCGCTTTGAAGGTTTGTCCCGCCATCGCCGCGCGCACTTTATCCACATCGGTGGTGCCCGCTTTCTCTACCGCCTGCGCCCACATGTGCAGGCCAACGTAGGTCGCTTCCATCGGGTCATTCGTCACCACGGTGTTGGCGTTCGGCAGGTTGTGCGCCTTAGCGTAAGCGCGGTAATCCTTCACAAACTGCGCGTTGGTTGGGTTATCCACCGACTCGAAGTAGTTCCACGCCGCTAACTGCCCGACCAGCGGTTTGGTATCAATACCGCGCAGTTCCTCCTCGCCGACCGAGAAGGCGATCACTGGAATGTCGGTGGCTTTGATGCCCTGATTGGCCAGCTCTTTGTAGAACGGAACGTTGGAGTCGCCGTTGATGGTGGAGATCACCGCAGTTTTGCCACCGGCAGAGAACTTCTTGATGTTGGAGACGATGGTCTGATAATCGCTGTAACCAAACGGCGTATAGACCTCTTCGATGTCTTTATCCTGCACGCCTTTGGTGTGCAGGAAAGCGCGCAGAATCTTGTTGGTGGTGCGTGGATAGACGTAGTCGGTGCCCAGCAGGAAGAAGCGTTTCGCGCTGCCGCCATCTTCACTCATCAGGTATTCCACCGCTGGAATCGCCTGCTGGTTCGGCGCGGCGCCGGTGTAGAACACGTTCGGTGACATCTCTTCGCCTTCGTACTGCACCGGATAGAACAGCAGGCCGTTCAGCTCCTCAAACACCGGCAGCACCGATTTGCGCGATACCGAGGTCCAGCAGCCAAACACCGCCGCCACTTTGTCCTGCGTCAGCAGCTGACGCGCTTTCTCAGCGAACAGCGGCCAGTTGGAGGCCGGATCGACCACCACCGGTTCCAGCTTTTTGCCCAGCACGCCGCCTTTGGCGTTGATCTCATCGATAGTCATCAGCGCCACATCCTTCAACGGCGTTTCGGAGATCGCCATGGTGCCGGAGAGCGAGGACATAATGCCGACCTTGATGGTGTCAGCAGCCTGCGCCGCAAAGGCAAAGCCCATGCTGGCCACAGAGGCAGAGAGCGCGAAAGCCTTGAGCAACGAACGTCTTTTCATCAGTAAACCCCTCACTATGTTTGTATTGTTATTCAATGGGTTGAAGTCGAGCCTGCTGTAACATATGCAATGTGATCTTTCTGGCCTCTGCCTTACTGACGGCGATGTGGTCGGTTAAAATGCGCTGCGCCTCCTCGGTTTGTTGCTGGAAAATCGCCCGTAAAATCTGAGCGTGCTCGCGGTATGTCGCCTCCATTCGGTCGTCGCGGGTAAAATCGAGACGGCGAATGATGCGGATTTTTTCGGTCAGTTCGGCGTGGATGCGCGCCATCTCCTGATTGCCAGCGGCGGCCACCAGCGCCATGTGAAAGGCTTCATCCTGCGCCGACACCGCTTTGCCATCGGCCAGCGGCGGCGCATCAATCCAGAAGCTTTTCAGCGCGGTCAGCATGTCGATGCACTGCGGTGCGGGCAGCGCGCACAAGCGGCGCACCGCTTCGCACTCCAGCACGGTGCGAAAGTCGTACAGCTCTTCGAAGTATTCGAAGTCGAACGGCTTCACCTGCCAGCCGCTGCGGAACCACACTTCGACATAGCCCTCGCGCTCCAGCCAGAACAGCGCCTGACGCACCGGCGTGCGGCTGACTTCCAGCCGATCGGCGATTTCGTTTTCGCTGAAGCGGTCGCCCGGCATCAGTCGAAACTCAAAAATGTCCTGCTTCAGCGCCTGGTAAACCTTCTCGGCCAGCGCTTCCGGACGACCTTTGCTTCGAGGGCTCGTGTTCATGCCGACTCCTTATTCCAGCCACAGCAGGGCATCGCCCGGGCTCACCGGACGTCCTGCCTGGCAGGCAATGCGTTTCACCGTGCCTGCCTGCGGCGCGACAATCGCCAGTTCCATTTTCATCGCTTCGACGATGATCAGCGTTTGACCGGCTTCCACCGCATCGCCCGGCTGAACCAGCACTTTCCAGATGTTGCCGTTCATATCGGCGCACACCGCCAGCGCATCGTCGTCGGCTTCGGCCACTACCAGCGTCTCCTCGCTGGTGAGCGGCGCGTTCTGCTCTTCCTGCGCCCACAGCGTCACTTCCTGTTCGAAGGCGGCGGACTGACGCTGGCGGAAATCGCTGATCGACGCGGCATTTTCCGCCAGGAATTGATGATGGGCGGCGAAGTCGAAGACCGTTTCTTCGATGCGCACCGTGGCACGGCCTTCGCGGAAGTCATCGCGCAGCTGCGTCAGCTCATCTTCCGTTACCGGGTAGAAGCGCACCTGATCGAAGAAGTGCAGCAGCCACGGCTCGTCGGCCGCGAACTGATCGTTTTTCAGGAATTTGTTCCAGATTGGCAGCGTGCGGCCCACCAGCTGATAGCCGCCAGGTGAATCCATGCCGTAGATGCACATGTACATGCCGCCAATGCCAACCGTGCCTTCCGCAGTGAAGGTACGCGCCGGACTGTATTTGGAGCTCAGCAGGCGATGGCGCGGATCGATGGGCACTGCACAAGGCGCGCCGAGATAGACATCGCCGAGGCCGAGAATCAGATAGCTGGCATCAAAAATCGTGTCGCGCACCGCTTCACGGCTGGCTAAGCCATTAATACGCTGAATAAAATCGACGTTGTTAGGCAGCCACGGCGCTGTTGCTCGCACCGTTTCCTGGTAGCGTTCCACCGCGCCGAGTGTGGCGCTGTCTTCAAACGCCATCGGCATCCACACAATGCGTGACGGCACTTTCAGCTGGCTGACGTCGCCGAGACCGGCTTCGATTTCCAGCAGCAGATTCATCAGCTGTTTCTGGCTGAGGATCAGGCTGTCGTAGCGCACCTGCAAGGAACGCACGCCAGGCGACAACTCTTCCACGCCCGGCACTGCGCGTTCACGCAGCGCATTCATCAGCAGATGCACGCGTAGACGCAGCGCCAGATCCAGCACGTTGTCGCCGTACTCAATCAGCACATATTTGTCACCGGCCTGACGATAAACTGCCGCAGGCGTACTCGCGCTAGCCGGTAACGCGGCCAGCAAGGTGGCAGAACCGATATCGCTGGTGGCCAGTGAGGGCACTTCAAACGCGGGCGCGTGGGTGCTGCGCAGGGTTTCCACGCTGTGCGCCTGGGCTTTTTCCAGCGCCACCGCTTCGTCGGCGCTGATCGGATGGAAACGGATTTTATCGCCCGGTTTCACCTGGCCAACTTTCCACAGTTCGGCTTTGGCGATGGTCACCGGGCAGACGAAGCCGCCGAGGCTGGGGCCGTCGTGCGTCAGGATCACCGGGAAGTCGCCGGTGAAGTTCACCGCGCCAATGGCGTATTCGCAGTCGTGCACGTTGGACGGATGCAGGCCAGCTTCGCCGCCGTTGGCGCGCGTCCATGTTGGTTTCGGGCCAACCAACCGCACGCCGAGACGGTTGGAGTTGTAGTGCACCTGCCAGTCACTGGCAAAGAACTCATCAATCGCGGCCTGAGTAAAGAAATCCGGTGCGCCATGCGGTCCATACAGCACGCCAATGCGCCATTCGGTGCCGTAGTGTGGCACCAGCGCATGATCGAGCGCCTGCGGTGCGCTGACCGGCGCGGGCGTGGTGCAGGCGGCCAGCTGCGGTTGAGAAATCGGCAGCATGTCGGCCACACGCAAGGTGCGTCCGGCGTGGCCGCCAAACTGGCCGAGTGAGAAGGTAGAGCGGCTGCCAAGGTATTCCGGCACGTCGAAGCCGTTGCGCACCGCTAAATAGGTGCGGCAACCGTTCTGCGCGCGGCCAAGCGTCAGTGTTTGTCCCGCTTTGACGTTGATAGGCTGCCAGTATTCGATGCTTTCGCCATCCAACTCAGCCGGGCAATCGGCGCCGGTCAGGGCAATGACGGCATCGCTGTGGAAGCGCAGCGTTGGGCCTTGCAGGGTAAATTCCAGACCCGCCGCGCTGTCGTGGTTGCCGACAATGCGGTTGGCGAGGCGGAAAGCAAAATCGTCCATTGGGCCGGACGGTGGCACGCCGATATCCCAATAGCCGAGGCGGCCGGGGAAATCCTGAATGCTGCTGAAGGTGCCGGGTTGCAGCACTTCAATCACGCTGGCAGACGGTGTGAAGCTGTCGAGGAAACGCGTCCAGACGTTGCCGCTGCGGAACGCTTCGGTGGCGACGATCTGGCGCAGATAGTCGAGGTTGGTGGCGATGCCGTGCAACTGCGTGGCGTCCAGCGCCTGCTGCATCTTCGTCAGCGCCGCTGCGCGCGTATCGGCATGCACGATCAGTTTGGCGACCATCGGATCGTAATAGGCAGACACTTCAGTGCCGGTATCGATCCAGCCATCAACGCGCACATCATCCGGGAAGCAGACGCCGGTGAGTACGCCGGGGCTTGGCTGGAAGTTTTTTAACGGATCTTCGGCGTAGATACGCACTTCAATCGATGCGCCCTGCGGCGCCTGTTGCAGACGCGGCCAGTCAATGGCATCGCCTGCCGCCACTTTCAGCATGCACTCGACCAGGTCGAGGCCGGTAACGCTTTCAGTGACCGGATGCTCAACCTGCAAGCGGGTGTTCACTTCGAGGAAGTAGAAGGCATCTTGCTCGGCGTCATAGATGTATTCCACCGTCCCGGCGCTGCGATAATTCACCAGCTCGCCGAGGCGCACCGCAGAAGAGAGCAGCGCTTCACGCGTTGCCTGCGGCAGATTCGGGGCCGGGGTTTCTTCCACCACTTTCTGATTGCGGCGCTGCAATGAGCAGTCGCGTTCGCCCAGGGCGATCACTTTGCCGCTGCCGTCGCCAAAGATTTGCACTTCCACGTGGCGTGCGCGATCGATACAGCGTTCGAGAAAGACGCCCGCATCACTGAAGAATTGCTCGCCCAAACGACGCACGCTTTCCCACGCATTGCTGAGCGCCTCAGCGTCGGCGCAGCGGGTTAAGCCAATGCCGCCTCCGCCCGCCGTGCTCTTCAGCATCACCGGATAACCGATGGTGTCGGCGGCGCTTAAGGCTTCGTCCAGTGAACTCAGCAGCGGCGTGCCCGGCGTCATCGGCACGCCCGCGCTGGCGGCTAACTCACGCGCGCGGTGCTTCAGGCCAAACTCGCCAATCTGCTGCGCGGTGGGGCCGACAAAGGCGATGCCGGCTTTTTCACAGGCGTCGGCAAACGGCAGGCTTTCTGACAGGAAACCGTAGCCCGGCCAGATGGCTTCTGCGCCGGTTTCCTGTGCAGCGGCGAGGATTTTATCGATGCGTAAATAGCTGTCGCTGGCTTTGTCACCGCCAAGGGCGATGGCGACGTCAGCTTCTTTGACGTGGCGCGCGTTGCGGTCGGCATCGGAATAGACGGCGACGCTTTTCACGCCGAGGCGTTTTAAGGTGCGGATGGCGCGGCAGGCAATCTCGCCACGGTTAGCAATCAGAACGGTGCTGAACATGCTTATTTACTCCCCAGAGAGGCCAGCCAGTTGCGCCAGCCACCAAATTCGGTAATTTCCAGCGCCTGCGACAGCACCGCCGGTTCACAGATAAAGCCTTTGACGACGCGTCCGTCGGCCAGCGTCAGCGAGCCAATGCCGAGCGGGGCCGGGATTTCTGCCACGAACTCGCCAAAGCGCGCCAGCGGGATATCCCACAGTTCCACGGTGATCGCCGCACCGCTTTCGCCACGCAGCAGGCCCGGCTTCTTAATCGGGCCATCGAGCAGGGCGAACAGACGGTAATGGCTGGCGGTTTGCGTCTCCTCTACCAGCACCGCCTGACGCGTGGTGAGCTGGAAGTTGAGCGGCATGCCGGTGAGATGCGCGCCCACCACCGCTACGCGTACGTGATCGGCGGACATCGCAAATGCGCCTTGCTGAGCAGGCTGCGCTTTGCCGGTGGCACCCAGCGGCAGCGACATCTGCTGCTGCCAGCGCAGGCCAAAACCGGCCAGCGCGCGATCCTGCCAGGCAGGCGCAATCAGCGTGATGCCGGCAGGCAAACCATCGGCGCGGAACGGTGCAGGGAGCGCCAGCGCGCTGAGATCGGCGAGGTTGGTGAAGTTGGTGTAGGTGCCGAACTGCGAGTTGTAATGCACCGGCTCTTGTTCCATTTCGGCCAGCGTGTGGATGGTTGGTGAAGTCGGCACCACCAGCGCATCGAACTGCGCCAGCGTTTGCTGAATCTGGCGCGTCAGTTCGGCGCGCAGGTATTCCGCCTGATAGGCTTCGACTGCGGTGTATTTCAGGCCGCTGCTGACGATGCCGTACACCACCGGATCCATCTCTTCCGGGCGGTTGATCATCTCGCCCACCGCCACGGTGCGCTCGGCGACCCACGGACCGTAATAGAGCTGCTCGGCGAGTTGATGGAACAGGGAAAAATCGATCGGATGCAGCGTTGTGCCGCCGGCTTCTAATTGCTCCAGCGCCGCCAGCCAAGCCGCTTCGGCCTGTTTGTCGCCGAAGAATTCAGGCGTGGCGGGAATGGCGAAATCGGGCTGGGCTTTAAAGCTGGCTGGCGCGGTGTGCGGATTGCTGCGCGAATAGGCATCGCCCGCGTCATAGCCGCCCGCCGCCGTGGCCACCGCAAAAGCATCTTCGACGGTTAACGCGAACACCGAAATGGTGTCATTGAGGCGGCAAGCGGGCACCACGCCGCTGGCAGAGAACCAGCCTTTGGTTGGCTTGAGGCCGACGATGTTGTTGAATCCGGCGGGCACGCGGCCCGAACCGGCGGTGTCGGTGCCGAGCGAGAAGCCCACCAGACCGCGCGCCAGCACCGACGCTGAGCCGGAGCTGGAACCGCCGCTGACGTAATCAGGATTGAAGGTGTTGCTCACGGCACCAAACGGCGAACGCGTGCCGACTAAACCGGTGGCGTATTGGTCGAGGTTGGTTTTGCCAATTACCACCGCGCCCGCTGCTTTGAGCTGCGCGACGACAAAGGCATCGGCGGCGGCGGTGTAGGTGAAAGCCGGGCAGGCGGCGCTGGTCGGCCAGCCAGCGACATCAATGTTATCTTTTACCGCAAACGGCACGCCAAACAGCGGCAGCGCCGCCGGGTTGCGCTGATAGCTCGCCAGTAGCGGTTCAATCTGTGCCTGCAGCTGCGCGGGCGTGGCGAGATAGAGCCACGCGTTATCCAGCGCGTCGATGGCGTCGAGATGGGCCGCCAGCAAGGCGGTAATTTGTTGTGGATCCTGTTGGTAACTGCGTTGCCAATCCTGGAGCGTAAAGCCAAAGGTCGATGCCATGAGTGAATTCCAACTGGTATACAAGATGGAATTCAACAGAGCAAAGCGCGTGCCATTTTTGTAAGCCGATGAAACCGCGTAGTTAATTGATGTGTAATACGTTTTTCTGATGATAAATTGCACAACGGCGGCGCAAACGCTGCGCAATGGCGGTGCGCGAGCGTAAATTTTGTGAAGAACATGGCAAGAGACGGTTGGCCTGGTTAGCATGAAGGAAGTCTGGCATGAGCTGGATCGCAGCACTGAGAGGAGAGCGTAATGGAGAAGTGGCGTTACTGGATGCTAGGGATCTGTCTGGTCAGCACGGCCAGCAGCGTATGGGCCGATTCGCTGGATCAGCAGCGACAGCGCTATGCGCAAATCAAGCAAGCCTGGGATAACAAACAGATGGACCAGGTGATGCAGCTGATGCCGACGCTGCAGGATTATCCGCTCTACCCGTATCTGCAATATCGCCTGCTGGCGCAGGATCTCGATCAAGAGACCCCGCTGGCGGTGAAGAACTTTATTCAACAATATCCCACGCTGCCACCGGCGCGCTCGCTCTCAACGCGCTTTGTGAATGTGCTGGCGAACCGTCAGGACTGGCAGGGCGTGCTCAGCTTCAGCCCGGATGAACCGAAACCGGTGCAGGCGCGCTGTAACTGGTATTACGCCAAGTGGGCGACCGGCCAGCAGCAGGCGGCGTTTGCCGGTGCGAAAGAGATTTGGCTGCGCGGCACCGCGTTACCGAATGACTGCGACAAGCTGTTCTCGGTGTGGCAAGCCAGCGGGCAACTCTCGCCGATCACTATTCTTGAGCGCATTCGTCTGGCGATGAAAGCCGGTAACGACAGCCTGGTGAATTATCTGGCGAAAATGCTGCCGGCGGATTATCAAACCACCGCCAGCGGGCTGATTGCGCTGCAGCAGAATCCGCAAACCGTTACTACCTTTGCCAGCAGCATGGGGCCAACCGATTTCACCCGCATGGCGACCAGCTACGCTTTCGCCCGCGTGGCGCGTGAAGATATGGATAACGCGCGCATGATGATCCCGCAACTGGTGCAGGCGCAGAAGATGAGCCAGGCCGATGAGCAGGATCTGAAAGAGACCGTGGTGTGGCGCATGATGGGCGCGGATCTCACCAGCGAGCAGGCGCGCTGGCGTGATGCGGTGGTGATGAACAGCGAATCAACCGCGCTGGTGGAGCGCCGCGTACGTTTGGCGCTGAGCCAGAACGATCGTCGTGGTCTCAATACCTGGATCGCGCGTTTGCCGGTGGAAGCCAAAGAGAAAGATGAGTGGCAATACTGGCAGGCGGATTTGCTGATTTCGCAGGGCCGCAAAGAGGAAGCCAACGATATTCTGCGTAAGCTGATGCAGGCGCGCGGTTTCTATCCGATGGTCGCGGCGCAGCGTTTGGGTGTCGAGTATCCGTTGCAGGTCGATAAGGCACCGGCCGCCGACAGCAGCGTGACGCAAGGGGCGGAAATGGCGCGCGTGCGCGAGCTGATGTATTGGGGGCTGGATAACCTGGCGCGCAGTGAATGGGCCAATCTGATCTCCAGCAAAACCCGTTCGCAGCAGCAGATGCTGGCGCGTTACGCCAACGAGCAGGATTGGTGGGATCTCAGCGTGCAGGCCACCATCACCGCGAAAATGTGGGATAGCCTGAAAGAGCGCTTCCCGCTGGCGTGGCAAAACCTCTACCAGCAATACACCAGCGATAAAGGCATTCCGCAAAGTTACGCGATGGCAATTTCGCGTCAGGAGAGCGCGTGGAACCCGAAAGCGCGTTCACCGGTGGGCGCCAGTGGATTGATGCAGGTAATGCCCGCCACGGCGACGCATACCGTGAAGATGTATAACATTCCCGGCTATGTGAACAGCAGCCAGCTGCTGGATCCGCAGACCAATATTCAGATCGGTACGCAGTATCTGGAGTATGTCTATCAGCAATTTGGTCAGAACCGTATCTTCTCTTCGGCCGCCTATAATGCCGGTCCGGGACGCGTGCGCAGCTGGCAGAAAACCAGCGGCGGTAATCTGGATGCGGTGGCGTTTATCGAAACCATCCCGTTCTCCGAAACGCGTGGCTACGTGAAAAACGTGCTGGCCTACGATGCCTATTACCGCTACTTCATGGGCAAGCCGGACAAGATTCTCGCCGACAGTGAGTGGAATCGCCAGTATTGACTGTGCTATGCTTCCGTACTCGTTAATGAGTACGGAAGCCCTTCATGAGCCAACCCCTTTCTTCCCAGCCGGAATCGGCTCAGCCTGTTGAAGATAACTGGCTGCGTTTTATCGAACTGATGCAAAACGCCTTTGCCGATGGCGTGGCGCTGCCGTTATTACAATTGATGATGACGCCGGATGAACGTGAATCCTACGGGACGCGTTTGCGCATTATTGAAGAGCTGATGAATGGCGATATGAGCCAGCGTGAACTGAAGAATGAGTTGGGCGTGGGCATCGCCACCATTACGCGCGGTTCTAATAGTCTGAAAGAGGCGCCGCCAGAGCTAAAACGCTGGCTGGAAGCGCGTCTCGGCCGCGATTAACGCTGGCTGTAGAGCGGATGCGTAAACGGACACAGCGCCAGAATCAACGCCTGATGGTAGACGCTGGAGCGGCTCAGCAGGCCGTGGGTGAGGGCACCAATCGCGCCACCTTTGTGTTTGATATTCTCCACGCCGGTTAAGCGTGCCATCTCATCACCCAATTCATGCCCGGCAGCTAAGCCTGACACGACAATCGGCGGCAGCGTAAAGCTGGCCGAACGTGATTCTCCGCGCTGCTGCGCGTTTTCAATTACCATCCACGCAAAAGCGCAATCGCCTTCAATGCCCGCTTCAATCGCCACCCAATAATCGGCTTGTGGACGCGTTTGACGCGCGTTCTCAACCCGCTGACGTGCGCCAGTTCGCGTTTCAACATCACTAAGTGGCTGGGCTGCGACGCCGCTCTCGACCTCAACCCCTTCGATGTGGCAGGATCCTTCGCCGAAAACGTCGTTGAACGCCTGAGCAATCGCGCGAATTTTTGCCGGGTTGATGGTGGCTGCGACAACATGGTACATAATTGTTTGAACCCTCGAGGCAAATTTGTCGCAGTATAACGGAAATTAAGCATGCTACAGGTCTATCTTGTTCGTCACGGTGAAACGGTATGGAATGCGGCTCGGCGCATTCAGGGGCAGTCTGACAGCCCGTTAACGGAAAAAGGTGAGCTGCAGGCTCAGCAAGTGGGCGAGCGGGTGAAATCGCTGGGCATTACCCACGTGATTGCCAGCGATTTGGGACGTACGCGTCGTACGGCGGAGATTATCGCCGATGCGTGTGGCTGCAACGTTACGCTCGATGCGCGTCTGCGCGAGCTCAACATGGGCTGCCTGGAACAACGTCCGCTCGATGGCTTAACCGAAGAAGAGGAAAACTGGCGGAAAACGCTGGTGGATGGCACCACCGCCGGCCGTATTCCGGGTGGCGAATCGATGGCGGAGATGGCGGCGCGGATGCACGAAGCGCTGAATGCGCTGCTGGAGCTGCCTGCTGGTAGCCGTCCGCTGATTGTCAGCCACGGGATGGCGCTGGGCGTGCTGGTCAGCACCATTCTCGGTTTGCCTGCGCATGCGGAACGTCGTTTGCGTCTGCGGAATTGCTCGATCTCGCGCGTGGATCATCAGCAGAGCGCGTGGCTGGCGGCCGGTTGGGTGGTTGAGACGGCGGGCGATGTGTCGCATCTGGATGCGCCTGCGTTGGATGAGTTGCAGCGCTGATCGGGTGCGGTTAATAAAAAGGTCGCCATGAATGGCGACCCTACGAAACCGTGCAGTTTTTGGCTAAGGTCGCCATGCATGGCGACCCTACGAAACCTTGCAGTTTTTCGCTAAGGTCGCCATAAATGGCGACCCTACATAAGATTAATGATGCTGTTGGCGAATCGGAATCAGGTATTCGCAACGGATTTCCGTTGGCGGTTCGCTACGCTTCTTGCCACCGTGCGTAAAGAAACGCTCGATGTCCTGTCCCTGACGACGCACTAATCCCAGCGTTGGCATGCAGGTGCCGTAGAGCAGCAGGATAAATTCACCCAGCGCGCTGCGCGCACCGTTGTAGGTGAACTGCACGTAATCACCGGCTTCCACAATCACGCTCTGATTCGACTGCATGCTTTTTGACAGCTGATCGGCAGGCACCGCAGTGGTGTAGAGAATCTCCTGCTCATCATCTTTTTCATGGCTGGCGCGCACCTGATGCAGGCCATACAGCACCGGCGGCACCGTGTCGGTTTCCAGCAGGAACTGCTTCCAGAAATGCAGGCGCATCTCATCGCGGTAGCTGGAAATCTGCTCCAGCGTGCAGGAGTAACTCTGCGTTTGGCCGACCAGCACCGTTTCCGGCAGCGTGACAAACTGCGCTTCCGGCATGCTGTTATCGTCGAGACGAATTGGCGGGCGAATGCCAAACGAGTTCCACTCCGATGAGCGACGATACCAGGCAGGCGTTTGATTGAACTGCTTTTTAAACGCACGGGTAAAGGTTTGCTGCGAATCGAAGCGATATTGTAAAGCGATGTCGAGGATGGGGCGGCTGGTCAGGCGTAGCGCCACCGCGGCTTTCGACAGCCGACGCGCGCGAATATACGCACCAATCGCGTGGCTGGTTACTTCCTTGAACATCCGCTGCAGATGCCACTTGGAATAGCCTGCTTTCTGCGCAACGTTATCTAATGAAAGCGGTTGATCCAGATGGCTCTCCAGCCAGACAAGCAAATCGCGAATGATACCGGCTTGGTCCATAAAACATCCTCATAACTCTCTGGTGGCGCAACTATGAAGTCGTCGAATAATAGCACGAAATGCACAAAAGCGTGGGGGCGGTTTGCTAATCGAGTGTGCTAAGTCAATGCGGGTTAAAACCCGTTTAGGTTTGGTTCTGTGTTCGATTGACAGTACATTACATTCTCATCTATTCGATTGGCAATGGTAACTCAATGACAATAGCTCGTATTCTTATAATCACGTTGGCAACATATGTATTCAGTGCTGGCGTTCAGGCCGAAGAGATCGGCTCGGTAGACACGGTATTCAAGATGTTTGGCCCCGATCATAAGATCGTGGTGGAAGCCTTCGATGACCCCGACGTAAAAAATGTAACCTGTTATATCAGCCGGGCAAAAACCGGCGGTATCAAAGGCGGATTGGGTTTGGCGGAAGATACGTCCGACTCCGCGATTTCCTGCCAACAGGTTGGGCCGGTAGAGCTTAGCGATAAAATCGCACAAGGCAAGGCGCAAGGTGAAGTGGTGTTCAGGAAACGCACATCGCTGGTGTTCAAGAAGCTACAGGTGGTGCGCTTCTTTGACCAGAAACGTCATGCGCTGGTGTATCTAAGCTATTCCGATAAGGTAGTCGATGGATCGCCGAAGAATGCGCTGAGCGCCGTACCGATTATGCCGTGGCATTAATGCAGGCATAAAAAAACGCCCTGACGGGCGTTTTTTCTTTCAACGCTTAATCCTGCAGTTCGCCGCAGAAGCGGTAACCTTCGCCGTGAATGGTGGCGATGATTTCTGGCGTGTCTGGCGTGGATTCGAAATGCTTACGAATACGGCGGATGGTGACATCCACGGTACGGTCATGCGGCTTCAGCTCGCGGCCGGTCATCTTCTTCAGCAAGTCACCACGCGTCTGGATTTTGCCTGGGTTTTCACAGAAGTGCAGCATGGCGCGGAACTCACTGCGCGGCAGCTTGTACTGGTCGCCGTTCGGGCTGATCAGTGAGCGGCTGTTGATATCCAGCTCCCAACCGTTGAAGCGATAGCTTTCAACGGTGCGGCGTTCTTCGCTTGGCATCGCCAGATTCATGGTGCGCGACAGCAAGTTGCGTGCACGAATCGTCAACTCACGCGGGTTGAACGGTTTGGTGATGTAATCATCGGCACCGATTTCCAGACCGAGGATTTTATCCACTTCATTATCACGGCCGGTGAGGAACATCAGCGCGACGTTTGCTTGTTCACGCAGTTCGCGCGCCAGCAGCAAACCGTTTTTACCTGGCAGGTTGATATCCATAATCACCAGATTGACGTCATTTTCCGTCAAAACCTGATGCATCTCGGCGCCGTCGGTGGCTTCATAGACCACGTAACCTTCTGCCTCAAAGATACTTTTGAGGGTGTTACGCGTGACCAGTTCGTCTTCAACGATAAGAATGTGCGGGGTCTGCATGTTTCGCTACCTAAAATTTGCCAACAAATCGAAAACAGGGCGTACGTCGGTTACGCTAATGTGCTGCAACCGGTATACGAAATAATCTTCGGAATACACCATCCATCTACGTCAACTTCAGTGTTAGCTCAGCCAGTCAGGATGGATATTTGCACGCCCCGAGGATATCGGACAGGCGCTCATCCTAACCGTATTAACAGCAACCTAACAGCACCAACAACAACCGATAAGCATAAAAACAACGCTTCGTTGACTTATATCAAATGCAAGTGTAGCACGTTAACACTTTTATGAAAAACTTCTCCAGGATTGCTAGTTTAGCTCACAAAATGCAGCATTTTTGCTACATTTCGCCCTTATACAACCAAAACTAAAACACGCAGGAAATTATATTTCAATGATATGAAAGAAAAGGATTTTATATTAAATAGGTCAGATAATTTTGCTTATGCCTGCTAATTTCCACTACAGCTGGATTTATCCCTCTTTTAACATCGTTAACATCTTATTTTCTCTGCTAGCCGCAGTTGGTATTTTCTCTCCTGCATGCCAACATAATGCGAGTTGTTAACAGTTCGATGGAAAAATCATGCATTTCCCCTTAATCCTTGTCTCTCCCGCCCGTCCGGAAAATATCGGTGCGGCTGCTCGCGCCATGAAAACCATGGGATTTAGCGAGCTGCGCATTGTCGCCAGCGATGCCTGGCAAGATCCCGCAGCACGTCGAGTGGCGCACGGCGCCGGTGAGATCCTCGATAACATCAAAACTTACGCCTCGCTGAGCGAGGCGCTCAAGGATGTCGATTTTTCCGTGGCGACCACCGCACGTAGCCGCGCGAAATTCCGCTATTACGCTACGCCCACTCAGGTAGAAAATATCCTGCAGGAGAAGCGCCAATGGCTGAGCCGCATCGCGCTGGTGTTTGGCCGTGAAGACAGCGGATTAACTAATGAAGAGCTGGAGCAGGTTGATCTGTTAACCGGCATTCCGATGGCCAACGATTATCCGTCGCTGAATCTCGGTCAGGCGGTGATGGTGTATTGCTATCAGCTGTCGGCGCTCAATCAGATTGCGGCTGAAACCGCAGAAGTGGCGAATGAGCAGCAGTTGCAGGCATTGCGCCAGCGCTTTCATCAGTTGCTGGTCAAGCTGGATGTGAGTGATGACGTCAAAATGGCGGACTGGATCGATCAGCGCATCGGCCTGCTGGAACAGCGTGACAGCGCCATGCTGCATCGCTTGTTACATGACGTAGAAAAAAAACTTATAGATAATTGCTCGGATAAATCCTGAGTTGCTAGTGACTGATGCGGGAATCCGCCGCATCTCTTGAACGATCGCGATAATTTTTGCTTCAGCAAGCGCAGCACTGCGCAGCGCCAGGGACGGCGCGGCTAAGACAAATTCGTTGACTTAACGTGCGCTTTGCTTTACTTCTGGAAGGCAGACGGACAAGACAAAGACAGACAGAAAAAAATCTAAATGCGTAAACTCAGCCTGAACACCACAATTATTATTACCACCACCATTACCACAGGTAACGGTGCGGGCTGACGCATACAGGAAAAACAAAGAAAAAAGCCCGCACCTAAACAGTGCGGGCTTTTTTTTCGGCAAAAATTCAGGAGAGCTTCAAATATGCGAGTGCTGAAATTCGGCGGAACCTCAGTAGCCAATGCGGAACGTTTTCTCCGTGTGGCGGATATTCTGGAAAGCAATGCACAACAGGGACAGGTTGCGACCGTACTCTCTGCACCAGCGAAAATTACCAATCATCTGGTGGCGATGATTGAGAAAACCATCAGCGGTCTGGACACGTTGCCGAATATCAGCGATGCCGAACGTATTTTTGCCGACCTGCTGCAAGGCTTGCGTGATGCGCAGTCGGGCTTTGATTATGACGGACTAAAAACCCGCGTTGAGCTGGAATTTGCGCAGCTGAAACAAGTGCTGCACGGCATCAGCCTGCTGGGCCAATGCCCGGACGCCGTCAATGCTGCCATCATCTGCCGTGGCGAGAAGCTGTCGATTGCTATTATGGAAGCGCTGCTGCAGGCGCGCGGCCACAAAGTCACCGTTATCGATCCAGTGGAGAAGCTGCTGGCGATTGGTCATTACCTCGAATCCACCGTTGATATCGCCGAATCCACGCGTCGCATCGCCGCCAGCCAGATCCCGGCCGATCACTTTATCCTGATGGCCGGTTTCACCGCCGGTAACGAGAAGGGCGAACTGGTGGTGCTGGGCCGTAACGGTTCTGATTACTCTGCCGCCGTGTTGGCTGCGTGTTTGCGCGCTGATTGTTGTGAAATCTGGACTGACGTTGACGGTGTGTATACCTGCGACCCGCGTCAGGTGCCTGATGCGCGCTTACTGAAATCGATGTCGTATCAGGAAGCGATGGAGCTCTCTTACTTCGGCGCCAAAGTCTTGCATCCGCGTACCATCGCGCCCATCGCCCAGTTCCAGATTCCGTGCCTGATCAAAAACACCGCTAACCCGCAAGCGCCGGGCACCTTAATTGGTGGCGAAGGCGAGCTGGATGAAAATCCGGTTAAAGGCATTACTAACCTGAACAATATGGCGATGTTCAACGTGTCTGGTCCGGGCATGAAAGGCATGGTCGGCATGGCGGCACGCGTGTTCGCCGCGATGTCACGCACCGGCATTTCAGTGGTGCTGATCACCCAATCCTCTTCGGAATACAGCATCAGCTTCTGCGTACCGCAAAGCGAGCAGGCGCGTGCACGTCGCGTGCTGGAAGAGGAGTTCTATCTGGAGCTGAAGGATGGCCTGCTCGATCCGCTGGACGTGCTGGAACAGCTGGCGGTGATCTCGGTGGTTGGCGATGGTATGCGCACGCTGCGCGGCATCTCAGCCAAATTCTTCTCGGCGCTGGCGCGTGCCAATATCAATATCGTGGCGATTGCGCAGGGCTCGTCTGAGCGTTCCATCTCGGTGGTGGTGAGCAACGACGAAGTCACCACCGGCGTGCGTGTGGTGCATCAGATGCTGTTCGCCACCGATCAGGTGATTGAAGTGTTCGTGGTCGGCGTTGGCGGTGTGGGCGCGGCGCTGCTGGATCAGCTGCATCGCCAGCAGACATGGCTGAAACAGAAGCATATCGATCTGCGCGTGTGCGGCATCGCTAACTCGCGTGCGCTGTTGACCAACGTGCACGGTATCGATCTCAGCAACTGGAAGGCGGAACTGAACGAAGCCAAAGAGCCGTTCAATCTCGGTCGCCTGATGCGTTTGGTGAAGGAGTATCATCTGCTGAATCCGGTGATCGTCGATTGTACCTCCAGCCAGGCGGTTGCCGATCAGTATGCCGATTTCCTCGCCGAAGGTTTCCACGTCGTCACGCCGAACAAAAAGGCCAACACGTCGTCGTGGAATTATTACCAGCAGATGCGTGCAGCGGCAGCGAAATCACGCCGTAAGTTCCTGTACGACACCAACGTCGGCGCCGGTTTGCCGGTGATCGAAAACCTGCAAAACCTGATGAACGCCGGTGATGAACTGATCAAGTTCTCCGGTATTCTCTCTGGCTCGCTTTCCTTTATCTTCGGCAAGCTTGATGAAGGTGTTTCGCTGTCGGAAGCGACGAAAATGGCGCGTGAGATGGGCTTTACCGAGCCGGATCCACGTGACGATCTTTCTGGCACCGATGTGGCGCGTAAGCTGCTGATTCTGGCGCGTGAAGCGGGGCATCAGCTGGAACTTAGCGATATCGATATCGAACCGCTGCTGCCCGCCAGCCTGACGGAGATCGCCAACGTTGAGCAGTTTATGCAACGTCTGCCGGAACTGGATAACGCCTTTGCCGCGCGCGTTGCCAAAGCGCGTGACGAAGGTAAAGTATTACGCTTCGTCGGCGCGATTGAAGAGGGCGGCGTCTGCAAAGTGAAGATTGACGCGGTGGACGGCAACGATCCGCTGTACAAAGTGAAGAACGGTGAGAATGCGCTGGCATTTTACAGCCGCTATTATCAGCCGATCCCGCTGGTTCTGCGTGGATATGGCGCGGGGAATGATGTGACTGCAGCGGGCGTGTTTGCTGACCTGCTGCGTACGCTGTCGTGGAAGTTGGGAGTTTGATGATGGTAAAAATTTATGCACCGGCCTCGATAGGTAACGTCAGCGTCGGCTTTGATGTGCTTGGCGCGGCGGTTTCGCCGGTGGATGGCACCTTGCTGGGTGACTGCGTTTCCGTTGAAGCCGCCGACAGCTTTAGCCTGGTGAACTCCGGACGTTTTGTCAGCAAACTGCCGACCAATCCGCAGGAGAACATCGTTTATCAGTGCTGGGAGCGTTTTTGTCAGGCGATTGGTAAGCAAGTTCCGGTGGCGATGACGCTGGAAAAGAATATGCCGATTGGTTCCGGACTCGGCTCAAGCGCCTGTTCGGTGGTTGCCGGTTTGATGGCGATGAACGAATTCTGCGGCAAACCGCTTAACGATACCGAACTGCTGGCGCTGATGGGCGAGCTGGAAGGGCGTATTTCCGGCAGCGTACACTTTGATAACGTGGCGCCGTGCTTCCTTGGCGGCGTGCAGCTGATGATTGAAGAGAACGGCATCATCAGTCAGGACGTGCCGTGCTTTGACGAATGGCTGTGGGTGATGGCGTATCCGGGGATTAAAGTCTCTACCGCCGAAGCGCGCGCTATTCTGCCGGCACAGTACCGCAAAGAGGATGCCATCAAGCATGGTCGCCTGCTGGCGGGCTTTATTCACGCCTGTCATACGCGTCAGCCTGGGCTTGCGGCTAAACTTATGCAGGATGTTATCGCCGAGCCGTATCGCACCAAACTGCTGCCAGGCTTCGCCGATGCGCGTAAAGCGGCGCAGGATATTGGCGCGCTGGCGTGCGGCATTTCGGGTTCCGGCCCGACACTTTTCGCCGTTTGCAACGAGATGGCAACGGCACAGCGGATGGCAGACTGGCTGAGCCAGCACTATCTGCAAAATGAAGAAGGTTTCGTCCACATCTGCCGTCTTGATACGGCCGGCGCACGTAAATTGGGATAACGCATGAAACTCTACAACCTTAAGGATCACAACGAGCAGGTTAGTTTTGCTCAGGCCGTTAAACAGGGCCTCGGCTCGCAGCAAGGGCTGTTTTTCCCGCTCGAACTGCCGGAATTCGAACTGACCGATATCGATGCCATGCTGGAGATGGATTTCGTCAGCCGCAGCAGCAAAATTCTCTCCGCCTATATTGGCGATGAAATTGCCGCGCATCAGTTAGCCGAGCGCGTGAAAAACGCCTTTGCTTTCCCGGCGCCGGTGGCGAAGGTCAGCGATGATGTGGCTTGCCTCGAGCTGTTCCACGGTCCAACGCTGGCGTTCAAAGACTTCGGCGGCCGCTTTATGGCGCAGATGCTGTCGTATGTGAGCGGTGCAGATGAGCAGATTACCATTCTGACCGCCACTTCCGGCGATACCGGCGCCGCCGTGGCGCATGCCTTCTACGGCATGGAAAACGTGCGCGTGGTGATCCTCTATCCGCAGGGCAAAATCAGCCCGCTGCAGGAGAAACTGTTCTGTACGCTGGGCGGCAACATTGAAACCATCGCGGTTGAAGGCGATTTCGATGCATGCCAAGCGCTGGTGAAACAGGCATTTGATGATGAAGAGCTGAAAAAGGCGATTGGCCTGAACTCGGCGAACTCGATCAATATCAGCCGCTTGCTGGCGCAGATTTGCTACTACTTCGAAGCGGTGGCGCAGCTGCCGCAAGAGAAGCGCAATCAGCTGGTGGTTTCGGTACCCAGCGGTAACTTCGGTGATTTAACCGCCGGCCTGCTGGCGAAATCGCTGGGTCTGCCGATTAAGCGCTTTATCGCTGCGACTAATGCCAACGACACCGTGCCACGCTTCCTCGGTAACGGTGCTTGGCAGCCAAACGCCACGGTAGCAACGCTGTCGAACGCCATGGATGTCAGCCAGCCAAACAACTGGCCGCGCGTGGAAGAACTGTTCCGCCGCAAAACCTGGCGTTTGACCGATCTGGCGTACGGCGCGGTAACGGATGAAACCACCAAATCCACCATGCGCGAGCTGGCGGAGATTGGCTATATCTCTGAACCGCATGCGGCGATTGCTTACCGTTTGCTGCGCGACAACCTGCAGGAGGGCGAATATGGCCTGTTCCTCGGGACTGCGCATCCGGCGAAGTTCAAAGAGAGCGTGGATGAGATTTTGGGTCAGGATCTGCCGCTGCCAAAAGAGCTGGCCGAGCGCGCCGATTTGCCGCTGCTGTCGCATAACCTGAAAGGCGATTTCGCAGAGCTGCGGGCGTTTTTACTTAAGTAAGTGCTGGCTGGAGTATGTGCTCGTTGTCCCCCATCCCGGCCTTCCCCCGCAAGCGGGGGAAGGAAATGCTGCCACATGCAGCTCCCCAACTATCATATTGCAGCATCTTCCTCCCCCATTTATGGGGGAGGACCGAGGAGGGGGACAGCAAGCACGGACCGAGGAGCGGGACAGCAAGCACGGACCGAGTTTGGGGACAGCGCTTGCTGAACTATTTCTGCTCGCGGCGCTTAAACACCAGTTCGTTCTCGCTGCTTTCTGCACCATCCAGAAAATACCCATCCACATCAAACTTCTTCAGCTGCGCGGGCTTGGTCAGGCGGTTCTGAATCACATAGCGACTCATCAAACCGCGCGCTTTCTTGGCGTAGAAGCTGATGACTTTAAACTTGCCATTCTTCTCATCCAGGAACACCGGCTTGATCAGCTCGGCGTTGAGTTTCTTCGGCTTGATGGCTTTGAAATACTCATCAGATGCCAGGTTGATCAGCACATCGTCGCCTTGCTCAGCAATCGCCTCGTTTAACTTCTCAGTCAGCAAATCGCCCCAGAAGCCGTAGAGATCTTTACCGGCCGGATTCGCCAGCTTAATGCCCATCTCCAGACGATAAGGCTGCATCAAATCGAGCGGACGCAGCAGGCCGTAAAGACCCGACAACATGCGCAGGTGCTGCTGGGCAAAGTCAAAATCGTCGTCGCTAAAGGTTTCGGCCTGCAAACCGGTATACACATCACCTTTGAACGCCAGAATCGCCTGACGCGCATTCTCCAGCGAGAAGGGCGGCTGCCATTGATTAAAACGATCGGCATTCAGGTGTGCCAGTTTGTCGCTGATGCCCATTAGTGAGCTGATTTGCGACGGTGAAAGATCGCGCGCAACGTCAATTAATTGGTGTGATTTTTCTAACAGCGCCGGTTGGGTAAAACGTTGTGTCGCCAGCGGGCTTTCGTAGTCCAGTGTCTTCGCTGGCGAGATAACCATCAGCATCGTGTACGTCCTCTTTGACCCGCAGGTTTATCAGGGAATTGAAGGGAAAAATGTCGCAAGGAGTGTAGCAAAAAAGCGGCATGGATCGGCAAATCGCTCCCATTTGTTAGCGCTATCGTAAAGGGCACTTCGTGGTGTTGCGCCGTCACTTGTGCGTGATATTATCGCAACAGCCTTTTACACCCTGACAGTCAACCTAAGAGAAAGAGAACCATGACGGACAAACTTACTTCCTTGCGTCAGCTGACTACTGTGGTCGCCGACACCGGTGATATCGCGGCGATGAAACTTTACCAGCCGCAGGACGCTACCACGAACCCTTCTTTGATTCTCAACGCCGCTCAAATCCCTGAATACCGCAAACTGATTGACGAAGCCATTACCTGGGCACGTCAGCAGAGCAGCAACAAAGAAGATCAGCTGGCGCTGGTTTCTGACAAGCTGGCCGTCAACATTGGTCTGGAAATTCTCAAACTGATCCCAGGTCGCATCTCGACTGAAGTGGATGCGCGCCTCTCTTACGACACTGAAGCGAGCATCGCTAAAGCGCGTAGCCTGATCAAACTGTACAACGATGCGGGCATCAGCAATGACCGTATCCTGATCAAACTGGCGTCAACCTGGCAGGGCATCCGTGCTGCTGAGCAACTGGAAAAAGAAGGCATCAACTGTAACCTGACGCTGCTGTTCTCCTTCGCGCAGGCGCGTGCTTGTGCCGAAGCGGGCGTGTTCCTGATCTCTCCATTCGTTGGCCGTATCCTCGACTGGTACAAGCAGAACACCGATAAGAAAGAGTACGCCGCCCACGAAGATCCAGGCGTGGTGTCTGTGGCTGAAATCTACAGCTACTACAAGCAGCACGGTTATGAAACCGTGGTAATGGGCGCGAGCTTCCGTAACGTTGGTGAAATCATTGAGCTGGCTGGCTGCGACCGTCTGACCATCTCTCCCGGCCTGCTGAAAGAGCTGGCGGAGAGCGAAGGTACCGTTGAGCGCAAACTGAGCTACACCGGCGAAGTGAAAGCGCGTCCAGCGAAGATGACCGAAGCTGAGTTCTTCTGGCAGCACAACCAGGATCCAATGGCCGTTACCAAACTGGCTGAAGGTATCCGCAACTTTGCCATCGATCAGGGCAAACTTGAGAAGATGATCGCCGAACTGCTGTAAGGTGATTTGCCGTGGCGGCGAGCTGCTGCCACGGTTTTACGTTTTTCCCCCGCTTCCTGTATTATCCTTTTACTTCCCACGTCATTTGCTGCCATGCAGCCAACCACAGCGATAACTCTATGGATACTTTACGAATTGGATTAATCTCCGTTTCCGATCGTGCTGCTAACGGCATCTATCAGGATCAGGGCATTCCGGCGTTAGAGAGCTGGCTCGCCGCCGCGCTGGCTACGCCATTTGAAATCGAAACGCGTCTGGTGCCGGATGAGCAGCCAATGATTGAGCAGGCGATTTGCGAGCTGGTCGATGAGCTGTTCTGCAATTTGGTCCTCACCACCGGCGGCACCGGACCGGCGCGGCGTGATGTCACTCCGGATGCCACGCTAGCGGTTGCGGACCGTGAAATGCCGGGCTTCGGTGAGCAGATGCGCCAAATCAGCCTGCAGTTTGTGCCGACCGCCATTTTGTCTCGCCAGGTTGGCGTGATTCGCAAGCAGTCGCTGATCCTCAATCTGCCGGGCCAGCCCAAATCGATTAAAGAGACGCTGGAAGGTTTGAAAGCCGATGATGGATCGGTCAAAGTGCCGGGGATTTTTGCCGCTGTACCTTATTGTTTACAGTTGCTGGAAGGACCATATGTCGAAACCCATGCCGCTGTGGTAGCAGCTTTTCGTCCCAAAAGCGCCCGTCGTGAGACAAATGACTAAAAATCGGCATTTTCAGGCATAAAATCCAGCGGCACTGGTGTGGCAAAATATTGACGGTATAGTAATACAATCTTTACATAAGTTGTTTTGCCTCTGGATACCGCTGGATTATGGATACGCACGCAACGCGTCGACTCAACGGACAGGATTACAAAACCCTGTCGCTGGCCGCCCTTGGTGGGGCGCTGGAATTCTACGACTTCATTATCTTCGTCTTCTTTGCCGCCGTGATTGGCGAACTGTTCTTCCCGCCTGACATTCCCGAATGGCTGCGTCAGGTGCAGACCTTCGCCATCTTTGCTGCCGGTTATCTGGCGCGTCCGTTAGGCGGCATTATCATGGCGCACTTTGGTGACAAAGTGGGGCGTAAGAAGATGTTCAGCCTCAGTATTCTGCTGATGGCGCTGCCGACGTTGGCGATGGGCGCATTACCCACTTATGCCAGCATCGGCATCGCTGCGCCGCTGTTGATGCTGCTGATGCGTGTGCTGCAAGGCGCGGCCATCGGCGGTGAAGTGCCAGGCGCGTGGGTGTTTGTCGCCGAACATGTACCCGAGAAACGCATCGGTTTTGCCTGCGGCACGCTGACGGCGGGCTTAACCGCCGGCATTCTGCTCGGTTCGCTGGTGGCAACGGTGCTGAATACCACGCTGTCACCGGCTGCGATTCGCGATCACGGTTGGCGCATTCCTTTCTTCCTCGGCGGTGTGTTTGGCCTGCTGGCGATGTACCTGCGTCGCTGGCTGCATGAAACGCCGGTGTTCCAGCAGATGCAGCAGCGTAAAGCGCTGGCAGAAAAAATGCCGCTGCAAACCATTCTCGCCAGCCACAAACGCGGCATTGTGATTTCGATGCTGCTCACCTGGCTGCTGTCGGCCTGCATTGTGGTGGTGATTTTAATGGCGCCGACGCTGATGCAGAAACAGCACGGCATTCCCGCAGCGCTCAGTCTGCAAGCCAACAGCTTCGCCACCATTATGCTGCTGCTGGGCTGCGTTATCGCCGGATGGCTGGTGGATCGCTTCGGCGCGGCGCGTTCGCTGATGGTCGGTTCATTACTGCTGGCGATCGGCAGCTGGAACTTCTTCCATCAGTTAGGTAGCACGCCGGAAATGCTGTTTGTCTGGTACGGCTTAGCGGGCCTGAGCGTTGGCGTCGTTGGCGTGGTGCCGTTTGTGATGGTGCGCGCGTTCCCGGCGGCGGTGCGCTTTACCGGCATCTCGTTCTCATACAATGTTGCTTACGCGATTTTTGGTGGTCTGACGCCGATTAGCGTGACGCTGATGATGAGCCTGACGCCAATGGCGCCTGCCTGGTATGTGCTGGCGCTGGCGGTGATTGGCTTTATGGTGGGCATCTGGCTGTGGCGCGATAGACGTCAGCAGCATGCGCAGTTAGATATGTCGCTGCACTCGTCATAACGCAAAAAGCGGAGCCAGCCAGCTCCGCTTTTCATTTGTCACTCGCCAATCGGCAAGATCGTGCGGCCAAATTTCTCATTCAGCACTTCGCCCATCGCCAGATAGAACGCACTCGATCCGCAAATAATGCCAATCCAGCCGGCAAAGCGCAGCAGCCCCGCGTTATCGGTCAGGTGGCCGATAGCCAGCAGCGCAAACAGCAGCGTCAGACTGGCGAAGATGAACTGCAGCATTTTCGGTGACTTGAGCGTGCCGAAGAACAGGAACGCGGTGAACACGCCCCACAGCGCGAGATACGCGCCAAGGAAGTGGCCGTCGGCCGCCTCTGCCAGCCCCAGTTTCGGCAGCAGCAGAATCGCCACCAACGTTAACCAGAAGCTGCCGTAAGAGGTAAAGGCGGTCAGCCCGAAGGTGTTGCCTTTCTTATACTCCAGCAGCCCGGCAAAGATTTGCGCGATGCCGCCGTAGAAAATCCCCATCGCCAGGATGATCACATCCATTGCAAACAGGCCGGTGTTGTGTAAGTTGAGCAGGATGGTGGTCATACCGAATCCCATCAGGCCCAACGGGGCGGGATTCGCCAGCGTGGTGTTGCTCATAATTCCTCAGAAGCCGCGTTTAAAATGTTGTTCGTGGTTTACCTGCGCAAACCGCTGGGGGCGCGAGGCGCTGCATAATAAGCGGCCTCTTTTTGGCCAACTTTGATCTGAATCGACCAGAGAATGAAATTTTTTTTAGTTTTAACCCTTGATGCGCATCGAACCGGCCCCATTTACTTGTCATCGAGCGTTGTGAGGCAGCAAAAAAAGCCTGCTTCAGCAGTTGAAAGTGGTCAGTTTGACCGCATCTCTGTTTCACAACCCAAATTGGCAAAGAATTTAAGTAGGAGACGTTTAGATGGGTAAGATTATTGGTATTGACTTGGGTACAACCAACTCATGTGTTGCAGTTATGGATGGTGGTAAAGCACGCGTGCTGGAAAACGCCGAAGGCGATCGCACCACGCCGTCGATCATTGCGTATGCACAGGATGGCGAAACTCTGGTTGGTTCACCGGCTAAACGTCAGTCTGTGACCAACCCGCAGAACACCCTGTTTGCGATCAAGCGCCTGATTGGCCGTCGCTTCCAGGACGAAGAAGTACAGCGTGATATCAAAATCATGCCGTACAAAATCATCGGCGCAGACAACGGCGACGCATGGATTGATGTGAAGGGCCAGAAAATGGCACCGCCGCAGATCTCTGCTGAAGTGCTGAAAAAGATGAAGAAAACCGCGGAAGATTTCCTCGGTGAAGCAGTCACTGAAGCGGTTATTACCGTTCCAGCTTACTTCAACGATGCGCAGCGTCAGGCGACCAAAGATGCCGGCCGTATCGCGGGTCTGGAAGTAAAACGTATCATCAACGAACCAACTGCTGCTGCACTGGCTTACGGTCTGGATAAAGGTCAGGGCAACCGCACCATCGCGGTATACGACCTGGGCGGCGGTACTTTCGATATCTCAATCATTGAGATCGACGAAGTTGATGGCGAGAAAACCTTTGAAGTTCTGGCAACCAACGGTGATACCCACCTTGGTGGTGAAGACTTCGATAGCCGTCTGATTAACTATCTGGTGGCCGAATTTAAGAAAGATCAGGGCATCGATCTGCACAACGATCCGCTGGCCATGCAGCGTCTGAAAGAAGCGGCAGAGAAAGCTAAAATCGAACTGTCTTCAGCGCAGCAGACCGACGTTAACCTGCCGTACATCACGGCGGATGCGACCGGTCCTAAGCACCTGAACATCAAAGTAACGCGTGCGAAACTGGAATCACTGGTTGAAGATCTGGTTTCTCGCTCAATCGAGCCGTTGAAAGTGGCTCTGCAGGATGCAGGTCTGTCTGTTTCAGACATCAACGACGTGATCCTGGTGGGCGGTCAAACGCGTATGCCAATGGTTCAGGCGAAAGTGACTGAGTTCTTTGGTAAAGAGCCACGTAAAGACGTGAACCCGGATGAAGCGGTAGCGGTTGGTGCTGCGGTTCAGGGTGGCGTGTTGGCGGGTGAAGTGAAAGACGTTCTGCTGCTGGACGTGACTCCGCTGTCGCTGGGTATCGAAACCATGGGCGGCGTGATGACTTCGCTGATCAGCAAGAACACCACTATCCCAACCAAGCACAGCCAGGTGTTCTCAACCGCTGAAGATAACCAGTCTGCCGTGACGATTCACGTGCTGCAGGGTGAGCGTAAGCGTTCAGGCGATAACAAATCACTGGGCCAGTTCAACCTCGACGGTATTCAGTCTGCACCGCGCGGCATGCCGCAGATCGAAGTCACCTTCGATATCGATGCGGATGGTATCCTGCACGTGTCTGCGAAAGACAAAAACAGCGGTAAAGAGCAGAAGATCACCATCAAGGCTTCTTCTGGTCTGAACGAAGAAGAGATCGAAAAAATGGTGCGTGACGCGGAAGCGAACGCCGAGTCTGACCGTAAGTTCGAAGAGCTGGTTCAGACGCGTAACCAGGGCGATCAGATTTCGCACAGCACCCGTAAGCAGCTGGACGAAGCGGGCGACAAACTGTCTGCTGACGACAAAGCGCCAATCGAAGCTGCGTTGACCGAGCTGAACACCGCGCTGAAAGGCGAAGACAAAGCAGAAATCGAAGCCAAAATGCAGGCATTGATGGAAGTGTCCAGCAAACTGATGGAGCTGGCACAGCAGCAGGGTCAGGCGGCTGATGCAGGTGATGCGTCTGCTAAGCAAGATGACGATGTTGTCGACGCTGAATTCGAAGAAGTTAAAGACAAAAAATAATTGCCCCTGACCGGGCGCGACGGCTGGCCTGACAGCCGTTGAAACCAGCACGGGCGTAGGAGATTTCTCCACGCCCGTGCGATCATGTTAAGGGCAGAACAAATATGGCTAAGAGTGATTTATACGAGATCTTAGGCGTCTCTAAATCCGCAGATGAGCGTGAAATCAAAAAGGCCTACAAGCGCCTGGCGATGAAATACCATCCGGACCGTAACCCGGATAACAAAGAAGCCGAAGCAAAGTTTAAAGAAATCAAGGAAGCCTACGAAATCCTGACCGATGCGCAGAAGCGTGCGGCCTATGACCAATACGGTCACGCAGCCTTTGAACAAGGTGGCATGGGCGGCGGTGGCGGCTTTGGTGGCGGCGGCGGAGCTGACTTCAGTGATATCTTTGGCGACGTATTTGGCGATATTTTTGGTGGTGGCCGCCGTCAGCGTGCCGCACGTGGCGCCGATTTACGCTACAACATGGAGCTGACGCTTGAAGAAGCGGTACGCGGCGTGACCAAAGAGATCCGCATTCCTACGCTGGAAGAGTGCGATGTCTGCCACGGCAGCGGCGCGAAAGCGGGCACCAAACCGCAGACTTGTCATACCTGTCACGGTGCGGGCCAGGTGCAAATGCGTCAGGGCTTCTTCACCGTGCAGCAGGCGTGTCCGACCTGTCACGGTCGCGGTTCAGTAATCAAAGATCCGTGCAATGCTTGTCATGGTCACGGTCGTGTTGAGCGTAGCAAAACCCTGTCGGTGAAAATTCCAGCGGGCGTGGATACCGGCGATCGCATTCGTCTGACCGGCGAAGGTGAAGCAGGCGAACACGGCGCACCAGCAGGCGATCTGTACGTTCAGGTTTCGGTGAAAAAACACCCGATCTTCGAGCGTGAAGATAACAACCTGTACTGCGAAGTGCCGATCAACTTTGCCATGGCAGCATTGGGTGGCGAAATTGAAGTGCCAACGCTTGATGGTCGTGTGAACCTGAAAGTGCCGTCTGAAACGCAAACTGGCAAGCTGTTCCGTATGCGCGGTAAAGGCGTGAAATCAGTGCGTGGCGGAGCGGTAGGCGATTTGCTGTGTCGTGTGGTGGTGGAAACGCCAGTCAGCCTCAACGACAAACAGAAAGCGCTGCTGCGCGACCTGGAAGAGAGCTTTGGTGGCCCGAGCGGCGAGAAAAACAGCCCGCGTTCCAAAAGTTTCCTCGACGGCGTGAAGAAGTTCTTTGACGATTTAACACGTTAATCCCGTCTGACATGCCTAATGAAGCGGAGAGGAAACTCTCCGCTTTTTTTATGTTTTCCCGCCAACGCGTCGCTCTTGATATAAGCTCAATTCTGCCCATCATTTGATTTGCGCTAAAACGCTAATTAAAATCATCGGTATTATCGAGTATTTACTGAGAAATAAGCTGCTTTTAACGAGGTGTTCGAATCGCTACACTTCTCAGCCAAAATGTCTCTACTCAGGAGGAGTTGTGAACAAACCCCGTTCTATTCGAAGCTTATTGAAAAGCTTTATTGCCAGTGATGCCAGCAACGGCATGGTGCTGATTCTGGCGGCCGTCGCGGCGATGATTCTGGCTAACAGCGCGGAAACCGCTCAAGGTTACCAATCGTTTCTTGCCGAGCCGGTGCAGATTCGCTTCGGCGCTTTAGACATCAGCAAAAACCTGCTGCTGTGGATCAACGATGCCATGATGGCGCTGTTCTTCCTGGTAATTGGTTTGGAAGTGAAACGTGAACTGATCACCGGTGAACTCGCCAGCCGCGACCGCGCCATTTTCCCGGTGATTGCGGCAATTGGCGGTATGGTTGTGCCAGGACTGATTTTCCTGTTCTTCAACCACGGCGATCCTATTGCACGTAACGGCTGGGCGATTCCTACCGCGACCGATATCGCCTTTGCTTTGGGCGTGCTGGCGCTGCTGGGCAGCCGCGTGCCAACCGCGCTGAAAGTGTTCCTGATGGCGCTGGCGATTATTGATGATCTCGGCGCTATCGTGATTATCGCGCTGTTCTACACCAGCGATCTTTCGGTGTTGTCATTGAGCGTGGCGGCGGGTGCGATTGTGCTGCTGGCGATTCTCAATCGCTGCGGCGTGCGTAACATTGCCATCTATATGTTAGTCGGCATTGTGCTGTGGACGGCGGTGCTCAAATCGGGCGTGCACGCGACGCTGGCGGGCGTGATTGTTGGCTTCTTCGTGCCGCTGGAAGAGAAGAACGGCCACTCTCCGGCCGAGCATCTGGCGCATGGTTTAATGCCGTGGGTAAACTGGCTGATTCTGCCGCTGTTCGCCTTTGCCAACGCCGGCATCTCGCTGAGCGGCATCACCTTTATGGATACGCTGTCGCCAGAGCCGCTGGGCATCATTCTCGGCTTGCTGATTGGTAAACCGTTAGGCATCACGCTGTTCTGCTGGCTGGCGGTGAAGTGGCGGCTGGCGGTGTTACCGGCGGGCACCACGATACGCGATATCATGGCGATTGGTGTGCTGTGCGGTATCGGCTTTACCATGTCGATCTTTATTAGTTCGCTGGCGTTTGATGCCGCCCATGAGCAACTGGTGACCTTCTCCAAACTGGGGATTCTCAGTGGCTCGCTGCTCTCAGCGGTGATTGGTTACACGCTGCTGCGCATCAAACTGCGTTAAAAGAGGAAGGAGGCGAAAGCCTCCTTTTTTTCCGATGAATCAGCTCAACTTTAATCATCTCTACTATTTCTGGCAGGTGTGTAAAACCGGTTCGGTGGTGCGCGCGGCGGATGTGCTGTGTCTGGCACCACAAACGGTTACCGGCCAGATTAAATCGCTGGAAGAGCAACTCGGCGGCGTGCTGTTTCGTCGTCAGGGGCGCGGTTTGGTGCCGACGGAACTTGGTCAGCTGGTGTTTCGCTATGCCGACCGCATGTTCATGCTGAGTCAGGAGATGCTCGATATCGTTAACTACCGCAAAGAGTCACATCTGCTGTTTGATGTTGGCGTGGCGGATGCGTTGTCGAAGCAACTGGTCAGCAAAGTGCTGGAGGCTGCGGTGGTGGCTGAGGAGAGAATTCATCTGCGCTGCTTTGAATCGACACACGAGATGCTGCTGGAGCAGCTCAGCCAGCACAAGCTGGATATGATCCTTTCCGATTGCCCGATTGATTCGACTCAGCAGGAAGGGCTGTTTTCGGTCAAGCTGGGCGAGTGTCCAATTAGCTTCTGGTGCAACACGCCTTTGCCGACGCTACCTTTTCCCGCCTGCCTTGAAGAACGGCGCTTGCTGATTCCGGGCCGTCGCTCGATGCTGGGACGTAAATTGCTGAATTGGATTCACAGCCAGGGCTTGCAGGTGGAGATTCTGGGGGAGTTTGATGATGCGGCATTAATGAAGGCTTTCGGTGCGCTGAACAACGCGATATTTGTGGCTCCGACGCTGTATGGCGACGAGATTTACCGGGATGACGCCATCAAAGAGATTGGGCGGTTGGATGCGGTGATGGAGGAGTATCACGTGATCTTTGCCGAACGAATGATTCAGCATCCAGCGGTACAGCGGATCTGCCATCGCGACTTTAGTGCGCTGTTTACCACTGAATCGCAGGCATAAAAAAACCGGCTAAGCGCCGGTTCTTTTTTACAAAGCGATAAACAGACGGGCGATTAAGCCAGTTTGTTGATCTGAGCAGTCAGGTTTGCTTTATGACGTGCAGCTTTGTTTTTGTGGATCAGACCTTTAGCAGCCTGACGGTCCACGAGTGGTTGCATTTCGTTGAATGCGTTCTGCGCAGCAGCTTTGTCGCCTGTTGCGATAGCCGCGTATACTTTCTTGATGAAAGTACGCATCATTGAACGGTTGCTTGCGTTATGCTTGCGACGTTTCTCAGATGTTACGGCGCGTTTCTTAGCTGATTTGATATTAGCCAAGGTCCAACTCCCAAATGTGATCTATATGGACAAATCAAAGGCCGAGGACTATGCCTTTTGCGCCTTCTTATGTCAATGGATTTGTGCAAATAAGCGTCGTTTTAAAAACAACACTCGATTACGTAATTGATGGCGCAGGATTCTACCAGCAACGCGGCGTTGAATACAGTATTTCGCAGCAAAAATCTTCAGATCCTTGCTAAGCAACTGGCCACACGTGGAATAAGCCGCTCCAGAAGCAGGAAAGGCACGTATACGGGTTAACCTAAACGCCATTCAAGGGTATAATCCGCCGATTTCCACCGGTTTGAGTCAGCCATGAAGTTTATCCGCGGTATTTATAATCTGAAAGAGCAGCATCGCGGCTGCGTCCTGACCATTGGCAATTTCGACGGCGTACATCGCGGCCACCAGGCTTTGATGGCGCAGCTGATTGCCGAAGGACGAAAACGCAATCTGCCGGTGGTGGTGATGGTATTTGAGCCACAACCGCTTGAGCTGTTTGCCGGCGACAAAGCCCCGGCACGCCTTACGCGTTTGCGTGAAAAGCTGAAGTACCTCGAACAAGCGGGCGTTGATGCCGTACTCTGCGTACGTTTTGATCGTCGCTTCGCTGCGCATTCGGCGCAGAGTTTTATTTCCGAATTGCTGGTGGACAAGCTGAACGTCAAGTTCCTTGCCGTCGGCGATGATTTCCGCTTCGGCGCTGGTCGCCAGGGGGATTTCCTGTTATTACAGAAAGCCGGTGCGGAGTATGGCTTTGAGGTCATCAGCACCCAGACATATTGTGACAGCGGCAAGCGCATCAGCAGCACCGCCGTTCGTCAGGCGCTGGCGCAGGATGATTTTGCGCAAGCCGAAGCGCTGCTGGGCCATCCGTTCAGCATCTCAGGTCGCGTAGTGCATGGCGATGCACTCGGGCGCACCATCGGTTTCCCTACGGCCAACCTCCCTTTGCGTCGCACCGTTACGCCGGTTAAAGGCGTGTTTGCGGTGGAAGTGTTGGGCCTCGGCGATCAGCCGCTGCCCGGCGTGGCCAATATCGGTACGCGCCCAACGGTAAAAGGTTTACGTCAGCAGCTTGAAGTTCATCTGCTCGACACACATATGAATCTCTATGGGCGTCACATTGAAGTGGTGCTGAAACAGAAGATTCGCGATGAACAGCGTTTCGCTTCGCTGGATGCGCTGAAAGAACAAATTGCGAAAGATGTGGTGACGGCCCGCCAATTCTTTGGGCTAAAAACACCGGTTTAATGACCGAAATACGGAATCGAGAATCTGATGAGTGACTATAAATCTACCCTGAATTTGCCGGAAACGGGGTTCCCGATGCGTGGCGATCTGGCCAAGCGTGAACCGGGAATGCTTCAACGTTGGTATGATGACAACCTGTACGGCATCATCCGCGAAGCCAAAAAAGGGAAAAAAACCTTTATTTTGCATGATGGCCCTCCTTATGCGAATGGCAGCATTCATATTGGTCACTCAGTTAACAAGATTCTGAAAGACATTATCGTTAAGTCGAAAGGCATGGCGGGCTACGACTCGCCGTACGTTCCAGGCTGGGACTGCCACGGCTTGCCGATTGAGCACAAAGTTGAGCAGATGATTGGTAAGCCGGGCGAGAAAGTGAGCGCGGCTGAATTCCGTGCCGCTTGCCGCCAATACGCGGCGGAGCAGGTTGAAGGCCAGAAAAATGACTTCATCCGTCTCGGCGTGCTCGGTGACTGGGATCGTCCTTATCTGACGATGAATTTCCAGACCGAAGCCAACATCATTCGTGCGCTGGGTAAAATCATCGGCAACGGCCATCTGCACAAAGGCGCGAAGCCGGTGCACTGGTGCATGGATTGCCGCTCGGCGCTGGCTGAAGCGGAAGTTGAGTATTACGACAAAACCTCGCCATCCATCGACGTGATGTTCAATGCCGTTGATGCCGATGCGGTGCGCGCGAAGTTTGGCGTCGCCGCGTCAGAAGGCGCGGTTTCACTGGTAATCTGGACCACCACGCCGTGGACCATGCCAGCCAACCGCGGTATCTCGCTGCATCCGGAATTTGAATACCAGCTGCTGCAGATCGACGGTCGCAGCCTGATTCTCGCCAAAGAGATGGTTGAGAGCGTGATGAAGCGCGCGGGCATCAGCGACTGGAAAGTGCTGGGCGAATGCAACGGTGCGGCGCTGGAGTTGCAGCTGTTCCAGCATCCGTTCCTCGAGCAGATCCAATCGAAAGTGGTTCTGGGTGAGCACGTGACGCTGGAAGCCGGTACCGGTGCGGTACATACCGCGCCAGGCCACGGCCCGGATGACTATGTTATCGGTCAGAAATACGGTCTGGAAACCGCCAATCCGGTGGGTCCGGATGGCGCGTATCTGCCAGGCACCTACCCTACGCTTGATGGCGTCAACGTCTTTAAAGCCAACGACATGATCGTTGAGCTGCTGAAAGAGAAGGGCGCGCTGCTGCACGTTGAGAAACTGCTGCACAGCTACCCGCACTGCTGGCGTCACAAAACGCCAATTATCTTCCGTGCCACGCCACAATGGTTCATCAGCATGGACCAGAAAGGCCTGCGTGCGCAGTCGCTGAAAGAGATCAAAGGCGTGCAGTGGATCCCGGATTGGGGCCAGGCGCGTATCGAAGCGATGGTAGCGAACCGTCCGGACTGGTGTATCTCGCGTCAGCGTACGTGGGGCGTGCCGATGGCGCTGTTCGTGCATAAAGAGAGCGAGCAGCTGCATCCGGATACGCTGGAGCTGATGGAGAAAGTTGCGAAACGGGTTGAGCAGGACGGCATTCAGGCGTGGTGGGATCTCGATCCGCGCGACCTGATGGGCGATGACGCTGACCACTACGTTAAAGTGCCAGACACCTTAGACGTCTGGTTCGACTCCGGATCAACCAGCTACGCGGTGGTGGATGCGCGTCCGGAATTCGGTGGCCATACGCCAGATATGTACCTGGAAGGTTCGGATCAGCATCGCGGCTGGTTCATGTCTTCTCTGATGATCTCTACTGCGATGAAAGGCAAAGCGCCTTATCGTCAGGTACTGACGCACGGTTTCACCGTGGATGGTCAGGGCCGCAAGATGTCGAAATCGATCGGCAACACCGTGGCGCCGCAGGATGTGATGGATAAGCTGGGCGCGGATATTCTGCGTCTGTGGGTCGCTTCTACCGATTATTCCGGTGAGATGGCGGTCTCCGACGAAATCCTGAAGCGTGCCGCAGACAGCTATCGTCGTATCCGTAACACCGCGCGATTCCTGCTGGCAAACCTTGCGGGCTTCAACCCGGCGACCGATTGCGTCAAGCCGGAAGAGATGGTGGTGGTGGATCGCTGGGCGGTTGGCCGTGCGCTGGCAGCGCAGCAGGATATCGTGCACTCCTACGAAAACTACGATTTCCACGAAGTGGTACAGCGTCTGATGCACTTCTGCTCGATCGAAATGGGCTCGTTCTATCTCGATGTGATCAAAGATCGTCAGTACACCGCGAAAGGCGACAGCCTGGCGCGTCGCAGCTGCCAAACCGCGCTGTGGCACATCGTTGAAGCGCTGGTGCGCTGGATGGCGCCAATCATGTCCTTCACCGCAGACGAAATCTGGGGCTACCTGCCGGGTGAGCGCGCGAAATACGTGTTCACCGAAGAGTGGTATCAGGATCTGTTTGGTCTGGCGGATAACGAAACGCTGAACGACGCCTATTGGGATGATCTGCTGAAAGTCCGTGGCGAAGTGAACAAGGTGATTGAGCAAGCGCGTAGCGACAAACGCATCGGTGGCGCGCTGGAAGCGACGGTTACGCTGTATGCGGATGCCGGGCTGGCAGCCAAGCTGCAGGCGCTGGGTGATGAGCTGCGTTTCGTGCTGTTAACTTCAGGCGCGACCGTGGCGGATTACGCCACTGCCAGCGATGAAGCGCAGCAGAGCGAGCTGTTCAAAGGTCTGAAAATCGCGCTGCACAAAGCAGAAGGCGAGAAATGTCCGCGCTGCTGGCATTACACTACTGACGTTGGCCAGAATCCGGAGCATGCTGCGGTGTGTGGTCGTTGCTACACCAACGTCGCCGGCAATGGCGAACAGCGGAAATTTGCCTGATGAGTAAAGCGCTCTCTTCAACCGGTTTGCGCTGGCTTTGGCTGGTGCTGGTGGTGATTGCCATCGATTTTGGCAGCAAGATGTGGGTCATCAACAACATGATGCTGCATGAAACGCAGCCGCTGATGCCGTTCCTGAACCTGTTCTACGCGCACAACTATGGCGCGGCGTTCAGCTTCCTGGCCGACAAAGGCGGCTGGCAGCGCTGGTTCTTTGCCGGCATCGCCATTGCTATCGTGGTGGCGCTGTTGGTAATGATGTATCGCAACGCTGCCAGCAACAAATTAACCAATATTGCCTACGCGCTGATTATCGGCGGGGCGTTGGGTAATCTGTTTGACCGTTCGTATCACGGCTTTGTGGTCGATTTTATCGACTTCTATGTCGGTGACTGGCACTTCGCGACCTTTAACATCGCCGACTGTGCCATCTGCATCGGCGCGGCGCTGGTGGTGCTGGAAGGTTTTCTCAGCCCGAACGGCAAACCGGCTAAACAGAAAGGGTAACTGATGACAGACTTAGTTCAGCGCGATAGCGCGTTGCTGGTGCATTTTACGCTGAAGCTGGAGGATGGCTCGACGGCCGAATCCACGCGCGCCAACGGCAAACCTGCGCTGTTCCGTCTGGGTGATGGCAGCCTGTCGGGCGCGCTGGAACAGCAGCTACTCGGACGTAAAGTGGGCGATAAGCACGCCTTTACGCTGGAGCCGGAAGATGCGTTTGGCGGCACCAGCCCGGATCTGGTTCAGTACTTCTCACGTCGTGACTTTAACGATGCGGGCGAGCCGGAAGTGGGTGCCATCATGCTGTTCAGCGGCCGCGGCGGCAGCGAAATGCCTGGCGTGATCCGTGAAGTTTCCGGCGACTCGATCACTGTAGACTTCAACCATCCGCTGGCGGGTCAGCGCATTCAGTTTGATATTGAAGTGCTGGAGATTGATCCGGCGCTGGAGGCCAACGATGCAAATCCTGTTAGCTAACCCACGCGGTTTCTGCGCAGGCGTTGATCGCGCCATCAGCATCGTTGAGCGCGCGCTGGAGATGTACGGCGCACCGATCTACGTGCGTCACGAAGTGGTGCATAACCGCTACGTCGTCAGCAGCCTGCGCGAGCGCGGGGCGATCTTTATTGAAGAGATCGCTGAAGTGCCGGATAACGCCATTCTGATCTTCTCCGCACACGGCGTATCGCAAGCGGTTCGCGCCGAAGCCAAAGCACGTAACCTCACCATGCTGTTTGATGCGACCTGTCCGCTGGTGACCAAAGTGCATATGGAAGTGGCGCGCGCCAGCCGCAAAGGTGTCGAAGCGATTCTTATTGGTCACGCGGGGCATCCGGAAGTGGAAGGCACCATGGGCCAGTACAGCAATCCCAACGGCGGCATGTATCTGGTGGAATCGCCGGAAGATGTGTTCAAGCTGAACGTGAAGGATGAGAGCAACCTGTGCTTTATGACGCAGACCACGCTGTCAGTCGATGATACCTCGGACGTGATTGATGCGCTGCGTCAGCGCTTCCCGGCGATTATCGGCCCACGTAAAGATGACATCTGCTACGCCACCACCAACCGTCAGGAAGCAGTACGCGTGCTGGCGCGTGATGCGGAAGTGGTGCTGGTCGTCGGTTCGAAAAACTCCTCTAACTCCAATCGTCTGGCCGAACTGGCGCAGCGTGCTGGTAAGCTGGCGAAGCTGATTGATTCGGCTGATGACATCCAGGAAGAGTGGGTCAAAGACAAGCAGATCATCGGTGTCACGGCGGGCGCTTCTGCTCCTGATATTCTGGTGCAGCAGGTGATTCAGCGTCTGCGTGAGCTCGGCGGTGAAGCGGCGATTGAGCTGATTGGCCGCGAAGAGAACATCGTGTTTGAAGTACCGAAAGAGCTGCGCGTAGAAGTGCGAAACGTGCAGTAAGCGGCTCACACCGCAGTAAAATCAGGCCGACATTGTTCGGCCTTTTCTTTGCCTGTCGCAGCCAGAAATCCTACTTCCAGCATGCGGGATTGCTTTTACTGATAATGTTTCGCGGCTGGCATAAAATTCTTATATCCCTTTATTATTGTGGCGTGACTGTTATCTCACCGTTAACCTGTTTACGCTTTACATGCATAGATTTGTATCAGGAATGAATAATTATGAGTGAAATCCGCATTGCTATCGTTGGTGCGCCGGGCCGCATGGGACGCAATTTGATTCAGGCCGTACAGCAGGCGGAAGGTGTTGCGCTTGGCGCAGCACTGGCGCGTAGCAGTTCGTCATTGCTGGGTGTAGATGCTGGCGAACTGGCGGGCATCGGCAAAACGGGCGTGATCGTCTCTGACGATCTGCAAAAGGTGGTTAACGACTTCGATGTCCTGATCGATTTTACCCGTCCGGAAGGCACGCTGGAGTATCTGGCCTTTTGCCGCCAGCACAATAAAGCGATGGTAATCGGTACCACCGGTTTTGATGAAGCAGGCAAAGCGGCGATTCGCGCGGCTGCCGAAGAGATTGCCATCGTGTTTGCCGCCAACTTCAGCGTGGGCGTCAATCTGGTGCTGAATCTGCTGCAACAGGCGGCGAAGGTGATGGGCGACTACGCGGACATTGAAATTGTAGAAGCGCACCATCGTCACAAAGTTGATGCACCATCAGGCACTGCGCTGGCGATGGGCGAAGCGATTGCCGATGCCATGAAGTGGAATCTGGATGAACACGCGGTGTATGCCCGTGAAGGTTATACCGGTGAGCGTAAAGCGCAAACCATCGGATTTGCCACCGTGCGTGCCGGCGATATCGTCGGCGAACATACGGCGATGTTTGCAGATATTGGTGAGCGTGTAGAGATTACCCACAAGGCTTCCAGCCGTATGACCTTTGCAAATGGTGCAGTTAAAGCGGCAAGCTGGTTAAAGAACAAGAAATCTGGCCTTTATGATATGCGTGACGTGCTGGATTTATCGATGTTGTGAGTGTTGTGAACCATCGTGATGTGGTTATTTCAATCGGTAAGACCTTGATTGACGAGGGCAATGTGATTATTGCCCTTTATTTTATCTGCAAATAACCTCTTTGCTATATTTTGGTTTCGAAATGCTTATTTGTCGTAGTTAGTGGGTGATTATCAGGCTTTCGATGGCTAATTTTGACCATTTGGTCAAAAATTTATGCGCGCTAGCACCACTTTGCCACTATCGCCGTCAGGCAACCGATTATTTTTCCGAGTTATCTCACTCTTTTATCGCCTTTCACCGTTTTTAACATTCAGTTGCCCGAAATATACAAAAAAATAACCACATGTTGTAGACAAGGTGCGGGGCGATCATTAGAATGCGCGCAATTTGCCAAAATTCGAGTACTCAGGCGGGTTTTGCATTGATTCTGGCACTGCTTTTGAATTAATATGCAAATATTGTGACTGTTTATTCCCTGGAGGATGTTTTGATTAAGTCAGCGCTCTTGGTTCTGGAAGACGGAACCCAATTCCACGGTCGGGCCATCGGGGCTACGGGGTCGGCAGTGGGGGAAGTTGTTTTCAACACTTCAATGACCGGTTATCAAGAAATCCTCACTGATCCTTCCTATTCCCGCCAAATCGTTACCCTCACTTATCCCCATATCGGCAATGTTGGCGTTAACGCCGCCGATGAAGAATCCAGCCAAATCCATGCTCAAGGCCTCGTTATTCGCGATCTGCCGCTGATTACCAGCAACTTCCGCAGTGAAGAAAGTCTGGCAGCTTACCTGCAGCGCAATAACATCGTTGGCATCGCCGATATCGACACGCGCAAACTGACCCGTTTGCTGCGCGAGAAGGGCGCACAGAGCGGCTGCATTATTGCGGGTGATAATCCGGATGCCGCCCTGGCGCTGCAGAAAGCGCAGGCGTTCCCAGGCTTGAAAGGCATGGATCTGGCGAAAGAAGTGACCACCGCAGAAACCTACGCGTGGCAGCAAGGCAGCTGGACACTGGAAGGTGACCTGCCGGAGCAGAAAACGGCGGAAGAGCTGCCGTTCCATGTGGTGGCGTACGATTACGGCGCTAAGCGCAACATCCTGCGCATGCTGGTGGATCGCGGCTGCCGCCTGACGGTAGTTCCTGCGCAAACTCCGGCGGAAGACGTTCTGGCACTCAATCCAGACGGTATTTTCCTGTCGAACGGTCCTGGCGACCCGGAGCCGTGCGACTACGCCATTAACGCCATTCAGGCGTTCCTGAAAACCGATGTTCCGGTATTCGGTATCTGCCTTGGCCATCAGCTGTTAGCGCTGGCGAGCGGTGCCAAAACCATCAAGATGAAACTCGGCCACCACGGCGGCAACCATCCGGTGAAAGATCTTGATAACAACACCGTGATGATCACCGCACAGAACCACGGTTTTGCGGTTGATGACAGTCAGTTGCCAGCCAATCTGCGCGTGACGCATGTGTCGCTGTTCGACCAAACCGTGCAGGGCATTCATCGCACTGACAAACCGGCCTTCAGCTTCCAGGGACACCCGGAAGCGAGCCCAGGCCCGCACGATGCGGCGCCACTGTTCGATCACTTTATCGAACTGATCGAAGCATACCGTTCTAACGCGAAGTAATCAGGAGCCCACGATGCCAAAACGTACAGACATAAAATCCATCCTGATTCTTGGTGCTGGCCCGATCGTAATCGGCCAGGCATGTGAATTTGACTACTCCGGTGCGCAGGCGTGTAAAGCGCTGCGTGAAGAGGGCTACCGCGTCATTCTGGTGAACTCGAACCCGGCAACCATTATGACCGACCCGGAAATGGCCGATGCGACCTACATCGAGCCGATTCACTGGGAAGTCGTGCGCAAGATTATTGAAAAAGAGCGTCCGGATGCGGTGCTGCCAACCATGGGCGGCCAGACAGCGCTGAACTGTGCGCTGGAGCTGGAGCGTCAGGGCGTGCTGGCTGAGTTCGGCGTCACCATGATTGGTGCAACTGCCGATGCCATTGATAAAGCTGAAGATCGTCGTCGCTTCGACGTAGCGATGAAGAGCATTGGTCTGGGCACCGCACGTTCCGGTATCGCACACACCATGGAAGAAGCGCTGGCGATTACCGAAGTCGTTGGTTTCCCGTGCATCATCCGCCCTTCCTTTACGATGGGCGGCACCGGCGGCGGTATCGCCTATAACCGCGAAGAGTTCGAAGAGATTTGCGAACGCGGTCTGGACTTGTCGCCAACCAATGAGCTGCTGATTGATGAGTCGCTGATTGGCTGGAAAGAGTACGAGATGGAAGTGGTGCGTGATAAAAACGACAACTGCATCATCGTCTGCTCGATCGAAAACTTCGATGCGATGGGCATCCACACCGGTGACTCCATCACCGTGGCGCCCGCGCAAACCCTGACCGACAAAGAGTATCAAATCATGCGTAACGCCTCGCTGGCGGTACTGCGTGAAATCGGTGTCGAAACCGGCGGTTCTAACGTCCAGTTCTCAGTGAACCCGAAAGATGGCCGAATGATCGTCATCGAAATGAACCCGCGCGTATCGCGTTCGTCAGCGCTGGCTTCGAAAGCGACCGGCTTCCCGATTGCCAAAGTGGCGGCGAAACTGGCGGTGGGCTTCACCCTTGATGAGCTGATGAACGACATCACCGGCGGCTTAACGCCTGCGTCGTTCGAACCCTCTATCGACTACGTCGTTACCAAGATCCCTCGCTTCAACTTCGAGAAGTTCGCCGGTGCCAACGATCGTCTGACCACGCAGATGAAATCGGTCGGTGAAGTGATGGCGATTGGCCGCACCTTCCAGGAATCGATGCAGAAAGCGCTGCGCGGTCTGGAAGTCGGCGCCAACGGTTTCGACCCGAAAGTCAGCCTCGACGATCCGGAAGCGTTAACGCGCATTCGCCGCGAACTGAAAGATGCCGGTTCCGATCGCATCTGGTACATCGCCGATGCGTTCCGTGCGGGCATGTCAGTGGATGGCGTGTTCAACCTCACTAACATCGATCGCTGGTTCCTGGTGCAGATTGAAGAGCTGGTGCGCCTGGAAGAGCAGGTTGAGCGCGAAGGTGTGAACTCGCTGAACGCGGAATTCCTGCGTGCGCTGAAGCGTAAAGGCTTTGCCGACCTGCGTCTGGCTGCATTGGCGGGCGTATCTGAAGGCGAAATCCGTAAGCTGCGTCAGCAATTTAACTTGCATCCGGTTTATAAGCGCGTTGATACCTGCGCGGCTGAATTCGCCACCGACACCGCCTATATGTACTCAACCTACGAGGAAGAGTGCGAAGCCAATCCAAACCAGGATCGTGAAAAAATCATGATTCTGGGTGGTGGTCCAAACCGTATCGGCCAGGGCATCGAGTTCGATTACTGCTGCGTGCATGCGGCGCTGGCGCTGCGTGAAGACGGTTACGAGACCATCATGGTTAACTGTAACCCGGAAACCGTTTCAACCGATTACGATACCTCAGATCGCCTCTACTTCGAGCCGGTCACGCTGGAAGATGTGCTGGAAATCGTGCGTATCGAGAAACCGAAAGGCGTCATCGTACAGTACGGCGGCCAGACGCCACTGAAACTGGCACGCGCGCTGGAAGCGGCTGGCGTTCCGGTGATTGGTACCAGCCCGGACTCAATTGACCGTGCAGAAGACCGTGAACGTTTCCAGCAGGCGGTTGATCGCCTAAGCCTGAAGCAGCCGGCTAACGCCACCGTTGCCACGCTGGAACAGGCCGTTGAGAAAGCCGCGGGTATCGGTTATCCGCTGGTGGTGCGTCCTTCTTATGTGCTTGGCGGCCGCGCGATGGAGATCGTCTACGACGAAATCGACCTGAAGCGTTACTTCCAGACGGCGGTGTCGGTCTCTAACGATGCGCCGGTGCTGCTGGATCGCTTCCTCGACGATGCGGTTGAAGTGGATGTCGATGCGATTTGCGACGGCGAGCGCGTGCTGATTGGCGGCATCATGGAGCACATCGAGCAGGCGGGCGTGCACTCCGGTGACTCCGCATGTTCACTGCCGGCCTACACGCTGAGCACTGAAATCCAGAACGTGATGCGTCAGCAGGTGGAAAAACTGGCCTTCGAGCTGAACGTACGTGGCCTGATGAACGTGCAGTTTGCAGTGAAGGACAATGAAGTTTACCTGATTGAGGTGAACCCACGTGCCGCGCGTACCGTGCCGTTCGTGTCGAAAGCCACTGGCGTGGCGCTGGCGAAGGTTGCCGCGCGCGTGATGGCAGGTAAAACGCTGGCTGAGCAGGGCGTCACTAAAGAAGTGATTCCACCGTATTACTCGGTGAAAGAAGTGGTGCTGCCATTCAACAAGTTCCCAGGCGTTGACCCGATCCTCGGCCCAGAAATGCGCTCTACCGGTGAAGTGATGGGCGTGGGTCGCACCTTCGCTGAAGCCTTCGCCAAAGCGATGCTGGGTGCGCAGAGCAACATGAAGAAAACCGGTCGCGCGTTGCTGTCAGTGCGTGAAGGCGATAAGAAACGTATCGTCGACCTGGCAGCAAAACTGCAGAAGTTTGGTTTCGAGCTGGATGCGACACACGGTACCGCAGTGGTGCTGGGCGAAGCGGGCATCAATCCACGTCTGGTGAACAAGGTGCATGAAGGTCGTCCGCACATTCAGGATCGCCTGAAGAACGGCGAATATACCTACATCGTCAACACCACGGCAGGACGTCAGGCGATTGAAGACTCCAAACTGATTCGTCGTAGCGCGCTGCAGTATAAAGTGCATTACGACACCACGCTGAACGGCGGCTTTGCCACAGCGATGGCGCTGAACGCGGATCCGACGGAGCAGGTAATTTCGGTGCAGGAAATGCACGCGCAAATTAAAGGCTGATTCCAGCTGGCGATAAACTAACGGCTCCTGCGGGGGCCGTTTTTTTTATCCTTTTACTAATGCCCGCATTTGCTTATCTGTAAAAATCCTATTGATTTGACATATGTTTTATCAGTTGATGCGGAAAGCGTTACACCTCGGAATATCCGCACAAAATTATAAATAAGAACCCAGTCAGCGCACCGTACTATTTCGCTCGCTCACCAATAGAGCGCTCACCTTAACTGGGATATAAAAAATGCAAATGCGTGCTTTCACTCTCAGCGCTATTGCTGCGTTACTCGCAGCGGCGCCACTCGCCAGCCAGGCGGAAATTACTTTACTCAAGCAGGATCCACAGGCGGGCGATCCGCTGAGCCGTCTCGACTTCAAAGTGGGCGGCAGTATTCGTCCGCAGTTCCAGCATCAGAATGGCGTGAACGACAAATCGTACAAGCGTAATGGCTACGACGGCGGCTCGCGTTTCCGCTTCACCGCCAATTATTACCTGTTTGACGATGTTAGCTGGGTAGGTTACTACGAGCTGGGCGTTAACTTCCCGGCCTGGTGGGGTTGGGACAATCATCATGCGGATGGTGCGAATAACACCTCGCGTCGCCAACTCTATACTGGCTTCAAAAGCGCCACCTTGGGTGAGCTCTACTTTGGTCAGCAGAACAGCGTTTACTACGATGTCGTGGGTGCGAAGACCGATATCTGGGATTACGACATGTTGGCCCAGGCGCCGGGTAACGGCATCAGCGGCGACTACGATGGTTCTTACCGTTCGCGCAAAATGCTGAAGTACAAAAACACCTTCGGCGATGCGGATGTGTATGCGTCGTACCTGTTTGAAGATAACGAGTTCCTGCCAGGCAACGGCCTGCGCTACAAGCGTAAAGGCGGCGGCTCGCTGGGTGTGAACTACCACATCACCAAAGATCTGGCATGGGGAACCGCGTGGAACTACACCCGCGCCGATATCCGCAATCCAAACAATGGCGACAGCAAACGTTATGACCAGAATATCTACGGTACCGCTCTGAGCTGGACACCGGATAACTGGACGCTGTCAGCCGGTGCGGGTTGGTATGAGAACTTCTCCCCAACCAAACGCAATACCGTTAACAACTACTTCGCGGATGACGCGTGGGGCATCGAATACTTTGCCGGCTACAAGTTCCCAATTGGCCAGTATGCGGTGAAATCTATCCAGCCTTACTTCATGGGCGACCGTCTGGAGTTCGTCAACGGACGTGACTACAAGCGTATTGATAACGGCGTTGGCGTGAGTGCGCAGCTGGATTACGGCTTCCGTGTCGATTACGAGTATGTCATCACCTCCAGCACCGACAAGTCACTGGGCAACGTGAACCTGGTGCGTCTGCGCTACGATTTCTAAAGCGTTTCAACGGCTCCTGCGGGAGCCGTTTTCTTTTGTCGCACAGAGTGCGCTTTTCTTTACACTGCAAAACCGATAATGCGAGGTTTCGCGCGGAGTTGTGCCGCCTCGTCAGCAATTTCTGGCTCCTCGCCCCGCTATTGCCGGGAAAGTCGGTGTAAAACTCTGTCCAATAACAAAAGTGCGGTGGCATCGGACCTTTACGCAAATAGCGGGGTCGGCCTATCGACGAAAGTTTCGCCTTTACGTATGATGGCGCCAATTTTTTCCAGTAGGTCTTTTAACATGATTAGTCTGATCGCGGCACTGGCAGCGGATCGCATTATTGGTATGGAAAACGCCATGCCATGGAACCTGCCAGCAGATTTGGCGTGGTTCAAACGTAATACCTTGAATAAGCCGGTGATTATGGGTCGTCTGACCTTTGAATCGATTGGCCGTCCGCTTCCTGGACGCTTGAACATTGTGGTCAGCAGCCAGCCGGGCAACCACGAAGGCGTCACTTGGGTCACATCGCTGGAAGACGCGGTAAAAGCGGCGGGTGATGTCGAAGAGATGATGGTGATTGGTGGTGGACGCGTTTACGAGCAGATGCTGGCTCGCGCGGATCGTCTCTATTTGACCCATATCGATGCGGAAGTGGAAGGGGATACGCAGTTCCCGGATTACGAGCCGGACGAGTGGCAGTCAACTTTCAGCGAATTCCATGATGCCGATGAGCAGAACTCGCACAGCTACTGCTTTGAGATTCTTGATCGCCGGTGATCACCCGTTACGCATATGCTCGCCATTGATGGCTTATGTAGGCAGGTGCGCATAAATGCGCACCCTACGAAAGTCCGGCCAAATAACTGTAGGGTCGCCATTTATGGCGACCAATAAAAACCCCGCTTATGCGGGGTTTTTATTTACGGCGTATCACTTAACGGTGGATGCGCACTCACCGCGCTCTCGGCCATCGCCTGTTCGCGATTGGATGCCTGCACGTAATACTGTTTGGTTTCCCAATGCAGCAGCGTCAATGTTCCGCCCCAGCAGCAGCCGGTATCCAGACCAATCACATGCTCCGGTGTGCCTTTACCTTCCAGCGATGCCCAGTGACCAAAGATTTGCGTATAGTCGCTGTCGATTTTGCCCGGCACCTTAAACCACGGCTTAAGCGGCGGCGGGGCAGATTCAGGCGACTCTTTGCAAATCATATCCAGTTGGCCATTCGGGAAGCAGAAGCGCATGCGCGTCAGCGCATTGGTGCTAAAGCGCAGTCGCGCCAGGCCGCTGAGCTCCGGCGTCCAGTTGTTCGGCATGTCGCCGTACATCGCGTCCAGAAACAGCGGATAGCTGTCGCTGGAGAGCACCGCTTCCACTTCACGCGCGCACAGCTGCGCCGTCTCCAGATCCCACTGCGGCGTGATGCCCGCATGCGCCATCAACAGCTTCTTCTCTTCATCCACCTGCAACAGCGGCTGACGACGTAACCAGTTGATCAACTCATCGGCATCATCGGCTTCCAGCAGCGGCGTCAGGCGATCTTTCGGTTTATTGCGGCTGATACCGGCATATACCGCCAGCAAATGCAGGTCGTGATTACCCAGCACCAGGCGCACGCAATCACCCAGCGATTTCACATAGCGCAGCACATCGAGCGAGCCGGGGCCACGCGCCACCAAATCGCCGGTAAGCCATAAGGTGTCCTGCTGCGGATCGAAATCAACCTGCGCCAACAGCGCACGAAGCTCGTCATAACAGCCATGAACATCGCCAATCAGGTATGTACTCATTGTCAGTCCGATTAAAACGCGCCGCCCGGACGGGCCGGGCGGAGGAGGATTAGTGAATGTGGGTTTGCACCGCGAGTCGGAACACCGGAATCTCGACGTGGAACTCTTCGCCCGCATCATCGACCATCACATAGTGACCTTGCATGGTGCCCATCGGCGTCTCCAGAATCGCGCCGCTGGTGTACTGATACTCGCCGCCGGCCGCAATGTGTGGCTGTTCGCCGACCACGCCTTCACCTTGCACTTCAGTCTCGCGACCGTTGCCGTTGGTGATCAGCCAATAGCGGCTGCGCAGCTGTACGTTGCTGCGCCCCAAATTGCGAATGGTGATGGTGTAGGCAAACACGTAGCGATCCTCGTCGGGCAAGGATTGCGACTCCACATACTGACTATGCACATGGATACAGACGCGGGCCAGTTCACTCATGCACTCAACTCTCCGGAGTTTCAGCCTGATGCTTGCTCAACCAGTTTGCCAGTTGGCAATATTGCGCCACAGAGACGTTCTCTGCACGCAGCGAGGCATCGATTTCTAATTGATCCAGCGCACCAGCCGCAAACATATGAGCCAGGCTGTTACGCAGCGTTTTACGGCGTTTACCAAAGGCTTCCGTGGTAATGCGGCTCAGCAGACGAATATCGCTGACCGGATACTGTGGCTGCATATACGGCACTAAACGCACCACGGCCGAATCCACTTTCGGTGCCGGCGTGAACGATTCTGGTGGCACTTCGAGCACAGGAATGACCTGGCAATAGTACTGCGCCATCACGCTCAAACGGCCGTAAGCTTTGCTGCCCGGACCGGCGACTAAACGATTCACCACTTCTTTCTGCAGCATGAAGTGCATATCTTTAATCGAACCAGTATAGCTGAAAAGGTGGAACATCAGCGGCGTCGAGATGTTGTACGGCAGGTTGCCGAACACGCGCAGCGGCTGACCTTTCTCTTGCGCCAGCGCAGAGAAATCAAAGGTCATCGCATCCTGCTGGAAAATGGTCAGCTTAGGGCCGAGGAACGGGTGCGTTTGCAGACGCGCGGCAAGGTCGCGGTCCAGCTCGACCACGGTCAGCTCATCCAGACGTTCGCCTACCGGCTCGGTTAATGCACCCAGGCCGGGGCCGATTTCCACGATAGCTTCACCTTTTTGCGGGTGAATGGCGGAGACAATGCTATCGATAATGTACTGATCGTTCAGGAAGTTCTGCCCGAAACGTTTACGGGCGTAATGCCCCTGATGGACGCGATTATTCATTACTGCTCTTGATCATAGTGATGGCGAGATTAAGCGCCGTGATAAAGCTGCCCGGTTCTGCCTGACCGAGACCGGCTAATTCAAGCGCGGTGCCGTGATCGACAGAAGTCCGGATAAAGGGCAGGCCAAGTGTGATATTCACCGCGCGGCCAAACCCCTGAAATTTTAGCACCGGTAAGCCCTGGTCGTGATACATCGCCAGAACCGCATCGGCATGTTGCAGGTATTTCGGCTGGAACAGCGTATCGGCTGGCAGAGGTCCGGTAAGTTGGATGCCTTGCTGGCGCAGTTCGTTGAGGGCCGGAATGATGGTATCAATCTCTTCGCGGCCCATATGGCCGCTTTCGCCAGCATGCGGATTAAGGCCGCAAACGAAAATATGAGGGTTCGGTAAACCAAACTTCTGCTGCAGATCGCGATGCAGAATGGTGATCACTTCATGCAGCGTGTCGCGGGTAATCGCGGCAGAAACATCTTTCAGCGGCAGATGTGTGGTGGCTAATGCCACGCGCAACTCTTCCGTTGCCAGCATCATCACCACTAAATCGCCACCGGCGCGATCGGCAAAAAACTCGGTATGACCGGTAAACGGAATGCCCGCATCGTTGATCACGCCTTTGTGCACCGGACCGGTAATCAGCGCGGCAAATTCGCCGTTCAGACAACCATCACAGGCGCGCGTCAGGGTTTCCAGCACGTAGTGACTGTTTGCGACGCAGAGTTCTCCGGCGGTCACCGGCTGAGCGGTATCGACCTGCAGCAGCGTGAGCGTGCCGGCCTGCTGCGGTTGTGCCGCTGCAGGTTGATAATCACGTAGCGTCAGCGGCAAACCCAATAAAGCAGCGCGACGGCGCAAAAGCTCGCCGTCGCAGCAGACCACCAATTCAACCGGCCAGTTTTGCTGCGCCAGTTGCAGGGTGAGGTCGGGACCAATCCCGGCGGGTTCGCCGGGCGTGATCACCACTCGATAATTACTGACCATTATTATGCAGAATTTTCACGTAAGCACTGGCGCGCTGTTCCTGCATCCAGGTTTGCGCTTCTTCCGCGAATTTACGGTTGAACAGCATGCGATAGGCGCGCTCTTTCTGCGCGGCATCAGTCTTATCAACCTGACGCGTATCCAGCAACTGAATCAAGTGCCAGCCAAATGAGGAGTGAACCGGCTGGCTGACCTGGCCTTTCTGCAGCTTCAGCAATGCATCGCGGAATGCCGGATCGTAAATCTCTGGAGATGCCCAACCGAGATCGCCGCCCTGGTTAGCCGAACCTGGATCGTCGGAGAACTGTTTGGCCGCTGCGGCGAAGGTGGTTTTACCACTTTTAATATCAGCTGCAATCTGTTCGATTTTGGCCTGCGCCTGAGCGTCGGTCAGGATCGGTGACGGCTTCAGCAGAATGTGACGCGCATGCACTTCAGTCACAGAGATGCTTTTGCTTTCGCCACGCAGGTCGTTCACCTTCAGGATGTGGAAGCCGACACCCGAACGGATTGGGCCGACGATATCGCCTTTCTTCGCGGTGCTCAGCGCCTGCGAGAACAGCGTTGGCAGCTCTTCGATTTTGCCCCAGCCCATGTTGCCGCCTTTCAGCGCCTGTGGATCGGCTGAGTAAGTCACGGCCAGCTTGCCGAAGTCGGCACCGCCTTTCAGCTGAGCAACCAGTTGGCGCGCCAGCGTTTCCTGGTCGTCAACCTGCTGCTGCGTCGGGTTTTCTGACAACGGCAGCAGAATCTGGCTGATATTCAGCTCAGTACCTTGCGTATTCTGCGAACCCACCTGCGTGGCCAGCGTATCCACTTCCTGCGGCAGGATAGTGACGCGGCGACGCACTTCGTTGTTACGCACTTCTGAAATCAGCATCTCTTTGCGGATCTGCGCACGGTAGTCGTTGTAGTTCATACCGTCGTAGGCCAGACGGCTACGCAGCTGATCGAGGCTCATGCGGTTTTGTGCGGCAATGTTCTGAATCGCCTGATCCAGCTGCTGATCGTTAATCTGCACGCCCGCTCTTTCACCCATTTGCAGAATGATGGCATCCATGACCTGGCGTTCAAGGATCTGATGACGCAAGGTTTTGTCATCAGGGAGTTGCTGGTTTGCCTGCTGCGCCTGTGATTTCACGGTGCGCATCATGTTATCAACGTCACTTTCCAGTACCACGCCGTTGTTCACGACTGCGGCAACTTTATCAACCACTTGTGGGGCTGCGAACGCAGTGTTAGCGGTAATCGCTACACCAAGAATCAGCATTCTCCAGTTCTTCATACTTTATCCATTGTTGTTTCCGCACTGCGGGAGAGCCTGTCAAACATCACAACATCAGAAAGCGCGCTGGTAAGGGATGATGCCCTGACGCAGCATTTGATTGGTGCCTAAGCCATAGTTGGAACTCAGACCACGCAGCTCAATGTTGAATGAGATTTGGTTGTCATACTTACTGTCGTTGTTTTCCCAACCGTTGATCTTGCGTTCGTAACCCAGACGAATGGCATAGCAGCACGAGCTGTACTGCAGGCCGACCAGCTGTTCAGCCGGGCGACTGTTGCGCGTATCGTAGTAATAACCGCCCACCAGTGACCAAGCATCCGCAATTGGCCAGCTGGCAGTGCCGCCCACCTGTGAAATCCCGTTTTTGTAGATCGGGTTAGTCACCAGGCTTGAGTTATTCAGTGCCTGCGCCACGTATTCCGGGCTGCTGTAGCGATAGCTCAGCTGCACCATACGATCGGCATCCTGACGATACTCAACTACCGCATTGCCCTGCGCGACGTTGTCGAGGCGGGTATCATATTGCAGACCGCCACGCGCGCCCCAGCGATCGCTGATTTTCCAGTAAGTGTCGCCGGCCCAAACCAGGCTGCCGGTGTCATCTTCTTTGTTTGTCTGGTTTACGCCGGTACGAGACGGGGTAAACGAGTAGATTTGACCCACAGAAACGTTAAAACGTTCAACCAGATCGTTATCATAAATACGCGTGGTCACGCCGGTCGCTACGTCGTTAGCCGAAGCGATGCGATCCAGGCCGCTATAAGTGCGATCGCGGAACAGGCCGGTGTAGTCAGTTTGCAACAGCGTCGAGTCGTACGGATAGATATTGCTTTGGTTACGATACGGGATGTAAAGGTACTGAACGCGCGGTTCCAGCGTTTGTGTGTAACCCGGCTGCCAATCCATCGCGCGATCAAATACTAAGCGACCATCAACTTTGAACTGCGGCAAGGTACGGTTGACGGAATCATCAAGACGACCGCTGGAATTAAAGTTATTAGGGTTACTGTTATAGTTATCGAGATTGTCTTGCTGGTAATGCGTCGCAAGGAATTTTGCTTCGGTATCAAGGCTTGCCCAGCCGTTTGATAGCGGCAGATTTAGCGTGGGTTCAACATGCAAACGCGTCGCTTCAGGCATACGGCTACTGACGTTAGTGAATTTAACTGCCTGCGCAAAGACGCGGCCATCAAACGGCCCAATATCGTTCTGATAGAAGTTCAGATCGAGTTGCGGCATCGCACGATAGACGTTGCTGTTACTGGTGTTACCAAACACCTGGAAGTCTTTGGTCGACAGCGTCGCGTCCCAATTGGTATCCGCGTAGCCGAAGCTGAATTTCTGCGTGGCGTAGCCATCAGTGGAGCTGTAATACTTCGACTCAAGATCGTTGAAGTAATACTGATCGCTTACCTTGGTGTAGTCAGCGTTAAAGCGCCAGTGCTTGTCGTATACACCCGAATGGCGCCAGTAGAACAGCCAGCGATCGGAGCTATCGTTCTGCGCGATACCACGTACCGCTTTATCATTGTCGTACTGCTTATCTGACTGCAGATAATCCAGCTCCATCAAGCCTGCGCCAAACACCGTCAAATAACGGAATTCGTTCTGCAGTTGCAGCCCACGCTTGCTCATGTAATGCGGTGTAATGGTGGCATCAGCCTGCGGCGCGATGTTCCAGTAATACGGCAGCATAAACTCGAAGCCGTTATTACTGCCGTATTTCGCATTCGGGATCAGGAAACCGGAGCGGCGGCGATCGCCAATCGGTAGCTGTAAATAAGGGCTGTAAAACACCGGCACATTGCCGAGCTTAAAGCGGGCGTTCCAGATTTCCGCGACTTCTTCTTCGCGATCCTGAATCACTTCGGAACCGACCACGCTCCAGCTGTTGGAACCCGGCAAACAGGAGGTGAAGCTGCCGTTTTCCAGAATGGTGTAGCGATTGTTACCGCGCAGTTTCATCTGATCGGCATCGCCGCGGCCCTGACGGCCAACCATCTGATAATTACCGTTCCACACGTTGGTGTCTTTGGTGTTCAGATTTGACCAGGCTTTCGGACCTTTGAGGATGACCTGATTGTCGTCATAGTGCACATTACCCAGCGCATCCACGGTACGAACCGGCGTGGTTTGGCCTTCCTGCTGACGTTGATGCAGTTGCACTTCGTCGGAACGCAGGCGACTATTGCCTTGCTGCACGTCGACGTTGCCGGTGAACACCGCATCATCCGGATAGTTGCCTTTGGCTGAATCAGAATGGATGGTGACCGGCAGCGAGTTGGTGTCGCCATTTACCAGCGGGCGGTTGTAACTCGGCACGCCCAGCATGCACTGCGACATCAGATCGTCGGCGAGTGATGACTGGCTATAAAGCGCTGCACCAATCATGGTAGCCAGCAAGGTAGGTATACGTTTTTTCATACGCGGTTTCGATAATTCCATGAAAACTGGCATCATGCCGACAATCCGGTCAGAGACTAACTTACTGCCCGGCGTTGCGCCAGTGTTAATCCTTGTCTGTCCGCGTTGCCGTTAGGCGCTGAGATAAATGACAGGTATGATAATGCAATTTTCAGCCGCAAGCATGGCGAATTGAGGAGTTTATGCGCTACTGGGGAAAAGTAATTGGTCTGGCGCTCGGGATATTTTCCGGGGCAGGCTTTTGGGGCATTGTACTGGGTCTGATCATTGGTCACATGTTTGACAAAGTGCGCAGCGTAAAAGGACAGGGCTATTTCGCCAATAACCAGGCGCGTCAGACGCTGTTTTTCAGTACCACATTCCAGGTGATGGGCCATTTGACCAAGTCAAAAGGGCGCGTCACCGAAGCGGATATCCAGATTGCTTCTTTATTTATGGATCGCATGCAATTGCATGGCGATGCGCGCACTGCCGCGCAGCGTGCATTCCGTGAAGGTAAACAGAGCGACTATCCGCTGCGTAGTAAACTGCGCGAGCTGCGCAGCGCCTGTTTTGGCCGATTTGATTTGATTCGGATGTTTCTGGAAATCCAAATCCAGGCCGCCTTCGCTGATGGTTCACTGCATCCCAACGAACGTCAGGTGCTGTATGTGATTGCCGAAGAGCTCGGTATTTCACGTGCACAGTTCGATCAGTTCCTGCGGATGATGGAAGGCGGTCAGCAGTTTGGCGGCGGCGGTTCTTCCCGCGGCGGCGCGTATCAGCAGGCGCAACGCGGTCCAACGCTGGAAGATGCCTGCAGCGTGCTGGGCGTGAAAAGCAGCGATGATGGCACCACCATCAAGCGCGCCTACCGTAAGCTGATGAGCGAGCATCACCCTGACAAGCTGGTGGCGAAAGGATTACCGCCGGAAATGATGGAGATGGCGAAGCAGAAAGCGCAGGAGATTCAGGCGGCTTACGATTTGATTCGTAAGGAGAAAGGGTTCAAATAATTTTATTGTTGTCCCCCATCCCGGCCTTCCCCCGCTCGCGGGGGAAGGAGATGCTGCCACATGCAGCTTCATCACTGACATGTGGCAGCATCTTCCTCCCCCATTTATGGGGGAGGAGCGAGGTGCGGGGCAGCAAGCTGCTACACTAAAATTCCGCCGGCTGCCTGAACGTCATGCTATTGCCAAACGCCGGATGCGTAATCGTCAGTGACTCCGCATGCAACTGCAAACGCGGCGCCATCGCCAGCGCCTCTTCATGTGCATAAAAGCGGTCGCCAAGAATCGGATGCCCCAGCGCCAGCAGATGCACACGCAGCTGGTGTGAGCGTCCGGTAATTGGCTTAAGCTTGACGCGCGCACTGTTCGTGGCTTCATACTCCAGCACCTGATACTCGGTCTGCGCCGCTTTGCCGTTCTCGAAACACACCATCTGCTTAGGCCGATTCGGCCAGTCGCAAATCAGCGGCAGATCGATCAAACCCTCTTCTGCCGCCGGATGGCCCCACACGCGCGCCACATAGTATTTCGCAGGCTCACGCTCACGGAACTGGCGCTTGAGCTCACGCTCAGCCGCTTTATTCAGGGCCACGACGATCACGCCGCTGGTTGCCATATCAAGACGATGCACCGATTCCGCCTGCGGGAAATCACGCTGGATGCGCGTCATCACGCTATCCTTGTGCTCCTCGAGACGGCCCGGCACCGACAGCAACCCGCTCGGTTTATTCACCACCATAATGTGCTCGTCCTGATACAGAATATGCAGCCAGGGTTCGAGCGGCGGGTTGTAAGCTTCCATCAGCATGATGTCGCGATCCTGAACATTATTGGTGCGTGACGACGATCAGGCGCAGCGCATCAAGACGCCAGCCTGCATCGCCCAGGCTTTCCAATACCTGTTCGCGATTGCTTTCCAGCGCTTCAACCTCATCATCACGGATGTTGGGGTTAACCGCGCGCAGCGCTTCAAGACGTGACAGCTCTGCTCCGAGTTTCTCTTCGGCTTCCACTTTTGCTGCCGCGATAATCGCCTGCGCTTCCGGAACGATCGCTTTTTCGGCCTGGGTCAGAATCTCGTGCACGTCTTGCTGCACCGCATTGACCAGCTTGCTGCCAGTATGGCGATTCACTGCATTCAACTGACGGTTAAAGCTTTCGAACTCCACTTTGCCCGCCAGATTGTTCCCGGCACGATCCATCAGCAAACGCACCGGCGTTGGCGGCAGGAAGCGGGTGAGCTGCAGGCTTTTCGGTGCTTGCGCTTCAACCACATAGATCATCTCGACCAGCAGCGTACCGACCGGCAGCGCCTTGTTCTTCAGCAGCGACAGCGCACAGCTGCCGGTATCGCCCGAAAGGATCAGGTCGAGGCCGTTGAGGATCAGCGGATGCTCCCAGGTAATAAACTGGGTATCTTCGCGCGACAGCGCCTGGTTGCGGTTAAAGGTCACGGTGCAACCCTCTTCCGGCAGGCCAGGGAAATCAGGCACCAGCATGTGATCGGATGGCGTCAGCACAATCAGGCTATCGCTGCGGTCTTCCTGATTGATACCGACGATATCGAACAGGTTCAGCGCGAAGTTAACCAGATCGGTATCGTTATCCTGCTCGCCAATGGCATTTGCCAGCTCCTGAGCCGCTTCACCGCCGTTGGAGTTCAGTTCCAGCAAGCGATCGCGGCCCTGTTCCAGCTGTGATTTCAGCGCATCGTGCTGCTTACGGCTTGCGCTGATGAACTCATCGAGTCCCTGCGGATTTTCCGGCGCGGCAAGATATTCAATCAGCTGATTGTACTCGTTGTCATAAATGGCGCGGCCGGTTGGGCAGGTGTGTTCAAACGCATCTAACCCTTCGTGATACCAGCGCAGCAGCACCGCCTGCGCGGTTTTTTCCAGCCACGGCACCAGAATCTGGATGTCATGCATCTGGCCGATACGATCGAGACGACCGATACGCTGCTCGAGCAGATCCGGGTTGAACGGCAGATCGAACATCACCAAACGGCTGGCAAACTGGAAGTTACGGCCTTCAGAACCGATTTCAGAACACAGCAACACCTGCGCGCCATCCTCTTCGGAGGCGAAGAAGGCCGCTGCGCGGTCGCGTTCGATAATTGACAAGCCTTCGTGGAACACGGCGGCACGGATGCCTTCGCGCTCACGCAGCACTTGCTCCAGCTGCAGCGCGGTGGCCGCTTTGGCGCAGATCACCAACACTTTCTCTTTGCGGTTGCTGGTGAGGTAACCCATCAGCCACTCAACGCGTGGATCGAAGTTCCACCATGTGCCGCTATCGCCTTCAAATTCCTGATAAATCTGCTCGGGATACAGCATGTCACGCGCGCGCTCTTCTGCACTTTTGCGCGTGCCCATGATGCCGGAGACTTTAATCGCGGTTTGATACTGCGCGGGCAGCGGCAGACGAATCTGGTGCAGCTCGCGTTTCGGGAAGCCTTTCACGCCGTTACGGGTGTTACGGAACAGCACGCGGCTGGTGCCGTGGCGATCCATCAGCATCGAGACCAGCTCTTTACGCGCGTCTTCTTTGCCATCGCGATCGCTGTTCGCCACTTGCAGCAACGGCTCGATATCCTGTTCACCAATCAGATCGTTAATCAGGTTCATCTCATCTTTGCTGATGGCATGGTCGGCAAGCAGCGAGCTCACCGCATCGGCCACCGGACGATAATGCTGCTGCTCTTCGACAAACTGATCGAAATCGTGGAAACGATTCGGATCAAGCAGGCGCAGACGCGCAAAGTGGCTCTCTAAGCCCAGCTGTTCTGGCGTGGCAGTCAGCAGCAGTACGCCAGCGGTTTTCTCAGCCAGCTGCTCGATAACCTGATATTCGCGGCTCGGTGCGTCTTCGCTCCATGCCAGATGGTGCGCTTCATCGACCACCAGCAGATCCCACTCGGCATCGGCCAGCAGCTCAAGACGCTGCTTGTTACGGCGCACAAAATCGAGCGAACAGATAATCAGCTGCTCGGTTTCAAAGGCGTTGTCGCTGTCGTGCTGCGCTTCGGTGTAGCGATCGTCATCAAACAGCGCAAAGCGCAGGTTGAAGCGACGCAGCATTTCCACCAGCCACTGATGTTGCAGCGTTTCCGGCACCACAATCAGCACGCGCTCGGCACGACCGGCCAGCAGCTGTTGCTGGATGATCATCCCGGCTTCAATGGTTTTACCCAAGCCCACTTCATCCGCCAGCAGCACGCGTGGGGCGTGGCGACGGCCGACATCGTGGGCGATGTGCAGCTGATGCGGAATCAGGTTGGTGCGCATACCGCGCAGGCCGCTGATCGGCAGGCGGTATTGCTCGCTGTGGTATTTGCGCGCGCGGAAACGCAGCGCAAAGCGGTCCATGCGGTCGAGCTGACCGGCGAACAGGCGATCCTGCGGCTTGCTGAACACCAGTTTGCTGTCCAGCATCACTTCGCGCATGACGACGCCGGTTTCCTCGGTGTCGAGACGCGTGCCGATGTAAGTCATTAAATCGTTTTCGTTGCGGACTTCATCGACGGTCATCTGCCAGCCTTCGTAGCTGGTGATGGTGTCACCCGGATTGAAAATCACACGAGTAACCGGAGAATCATTTCGGGCATACAGGCGGTTTTCGCCGGTTGCCGGAAAAAGCATGGTGATCATGCGCGTATCGAGCGCGACCACCGTGCCCAATCCCAGTTCACTTTCCGTATCACTAATCCAGCGCTGACCCAGTGTAAAAACCATATATTTTTTGCTCGACTCTCTGACATGCCATAAAGAAGTTCACCTGTACTCAGGCAATACCCAACCGCCAAACGGGTGTTTGGTCAGATTGTGAGTGCGGTGAGAATCAGGAAGGGCGCTATGGTACTGGATGGCAAGGCATTCGTCACCTGTCAAAAAAGCCCCAGCTGCCCAGTAATGAGTGTAGCAAAGTCGTCACCGACGAACGGTAAAATGCCGTCAGCCACCGGTTGCAGCTGTTTGGTGACGTAATGATCGTAGTCGAGGGGCGTATTCCGCGCCTCAAGCGGTTCCGGCCCGGCCGTTGCCATCACATAGCGAATCGAGCCACCGTTTTGATACTGTAACGGGCGCTGCAGCTTGCGGTTGTGCTCATCGGCGAGACGCGCAGCGCGCACGTGTGGCGGCACATTGCGCTCGTAATCTTTTAGCGCGCGACGCAGGCGTTTTTTATACACCAACTTATCGTCGAGTTCACCGGCCAGCAGCTGCGCCACCGTTTCGCGAATGTAATCCTGCCACGGCTCGCCACGGAAAATGCGGCCATACAGATTTTGCTGGAACTGCTGCGCCAGCGGCGTCCAGTCGGTGCGTACCGATTCGAGGCCTTTAAACACCAGCCGCTCGCCACCGTCGCTGCGAATCATGCCGGCATAGCGCTTTTTGCTGCCCTGTTCGGCACCGCGAATGGTGGGCATCAGGAAACGGCTGAAATGGGTTTCATACTCTAGCTCCAGCGCGCTCTCCAGCCCATAAGTCGATTGCAGATGCTGCTGCCACCAGCCATTAACCTGTTCGGCGAGATGACGACCAATCGCCGTCGCCTCCGCTTCACTGCGCGCGCCTTTCAGCCACACGAAGGTGGAATCGGTATCGCCGTAAATCACATCAAAACCTTCCGCTTCAATCAGTTCGCGCGTTTGCTGCATGATGGCGTGGCCGCGCAGGGTGATGGATGACGCGAGGCGCGGATCGAAGAAGCGACAGGCGCTGGTACCCAGCACGCCATAAAAAGCATTCATGATGATTTTCAGCGCCTGCGACAGCGGTTTGTTGTTGTCGCGCTTGGCGGCTTCACGCCCTTGCCAAATCTGCTCGACAATCGCCGGTAAACAGTGGGTTTCGCGGGAAAAGCGCGCGTTGCGGAAGCCGGGCACGGAATCGGCGTCACCCGGATGCGCCAGGCCTTCTACCAGCCCAACCGGATCGATAAGGAAAGTGCGAATAATTGAGGGATAGAGGCTTTTGTAATCCAGCACCAGCACCGAATCGTACAGGCCGGGCCGCGAATCCATCACGTAGCCGCCGGGACTGGCTTCCGGCGCAACTTCGCCGAGATTAGGCGCCACGAAACCGGCGCGGTGCATGCGCGGGATATAGAGATGACCAAAGGCCGCCACTGAACCGCCGTGACGATCCACCGCTAAACCATTCACCGTGGCGCGTTCCAGCAGGAACGGCATGATGGCGGTGTGCTGGAAAATGCGCGTCACCAGCTCGCAATCCTTGAGATTATATTTCGCCAGCGCTGGCTTATCGTTGGCAAAGCGCCAGTTGATCTCCTCCATGCGATCCCACGGATTGTCGATGGCTTTGCCTTCGCCCAGCAGCTGGCGCGAGACCGCTTCAAGGCTGAAAGAGGGGAAATCCCAGAAGGCGGATTTGAGCGCGTCGATGCCATCGATAATCAAGCGGCCCGTCGCCTGCGCGAAGAACACGCCAGGTTTGAAGCCGTGCTCGCGCCACTCCAGCGCCTGCTTCTGACGCCCCAAACGCAGCGGAATGCCGTAGCGGTCGGCGTGTTTCTGCAGTACGCGCAGATCGAACTGCACCACGTTCCAGCCGATAATCACATCCGGTTCATGCCGCTCAAACCACGCGTTGAGCTGCTCGAGCAACTGCGGGCGGCTGTCTACATAGATCAGCTCAAAATCGAGCGTGCTGGCATCGCCGTTGGGCGGACCGAGCATGTACACCTGGCGCTGGCCACAGCCTTCCAGACCGATGCAGTAGAGCTCGCCGTGCTGGGTGGTTTCGATATCCAGCGATACCCATTTCAGCTGCGGACGGTAATCAGGATGCGGCTTCAGGCGCGCGTTAACTACGCTGTCACCACGCGTTTCACCGCTAAACCACACCGGTGCGGTAATAAAGCGCTCCATCAAATAGCGTTCGGGTGGACGAATATCCGCTTCATAGACCGGAATGCCGTTTTCACGCAGGCGCTTTTCCAGGTTTTGCAGCTGGCGATTGCTGCGGCAATAGAGGCCAAACACCGGGCGGCGGCGAAAATCCTTCAGCTCCAGCGTTTGCAGGCGCGTGTGGCGTTCATCGCGGATGAGCGCTTCGGTTGGCGCGCGAAACTCTTCGGGCACAAACGCCACGGATTCCTGGGCAGGCAGCACCAGCCGCTGCGGGCCGCTGTCGGTAGCCAGCCACAGCACCACTTCGCTGCCGGTCGGCGTATCTCGCCAATGTCGGGTAAGCAGAAAACCTGCGCGCGGATCGGTCACGTTAACTCCGGAGAATGAATTAATCGAAGTATAACATGGATGTTTATACAGTGTCCTGCAGGCGAAATTGTCACCACTTTGTCAACATCGTTCTACAATTCTTGCCTTGACGGCTACCTGCATGCTCTGGACAATCCAGCCTCTATATTCCGCAGAGGATATTTATGGAAGCCTGGATTCAACACCTGTTTTCGCAATCGCTGGAGTACGCGCTGATCGCCGTTGCGCTGGTGACCTTCCTTGAGTCGCTGGCATTCGTGGGATTGCTGTTGCCGGGCACGGTATTAATGGCCAGCCTTGGGGCGCTGGTCGGAAGCGGACAAATCGGTCTTTACCCTGCGTGGGCGGCCGGATTCGTTGGCTGTTTAATCGGCGATTGGGTCTCTTACGGCATCGGCTGGAAGTTTCAGGGACCGCTGCATCGCTGGAAATATCTGAAAAAGTATCAAGGCTTGCTGGATAAAACCGAGCATGCGCTGCATCAACACAGCATGTTCACCATTCTGGTGGGGCGCTTTGTTGGCCCAACGCGTCCGCTGATTCCGCTGGCGGCGGGTATGCTGGAGCTGCCGGTGCGTAAGTTCCTGCCACCGAATATCATCGGCTGCGTTCTGTGGCCGCCGGCCTATTTGATGCCGGGCATTTTGGCGGGCGTGGCGATTGACGTGCCGCAGGCAGCGCAAGGCGGCAGCTTTAAATGGCTGCTGTTGCTGGTGGCGCTGCTGGTGTGGATCGGTGGCTGGTTGCTGTGGCGCTGGTGGCGCAGCGGGAAAACCGTCGATTGGGCATCGAAATATCTGCCGACTGCGCGTCTGCGCTGGCTGGCACCGCTGATGGCGGCGATTGGCCTGGGCGCGTTTATCGCGATCCAGTTCCATCCGATGATGCCGATCTTCCGCCATCTGCTGTGGAAAGTCTTCTTCGCTTAACGCGCTGTCACGCCAAGGATGGCGGCCGCAGCACTTTCACCGCGCACCAAACTCTCTGTACTGCCATCCCAATAGATGCGCCCGTCGACGATCACCAAACTGCGCGGCGCAATCTGCTGAGCATCTTCCAGGCTGTGCGACACCATCAATAAGGTGATGTTGCGGCTTTCGCATACCGAACGTACCAGTTGCAGCATCTCGTTGCGCAGTGCCGGATCCAGCGCTGAGAAGGGTTCATCCAGCAGCAAAATCGGCTGATTGCGCAGCAGGCAACGCGCCAGTGCCACGCGCTGACGCTGGCCACCGGAAAGCTGACCAGGCAAACGCGTTAGCATCGCCTGCAGGCCGGTTTGCTCGGCGATATCCACCACTTGCTGCTGCTGTTCGCGCGTCAGCTTCAGGCCCGGATGTAAACCCAACGCCATGTTTTGCTGCACTGTGAGATGCGGAAAAAGATTGTTCTCCTGAAACAGCATGGAAACCGGCCGCGCCGACGGCACGCTGTGGGTATGATCAACGCCATTCATCACCAACTCGCCTTGATTGATCGGCAAAAAGCCGCCAATCAGACTCAGCAAGGTACTTTTCCCCGCGCCGCTCGGACCGAGGATCGCCAGACGTTCACCCGCCTGCGCTGCAAAACTGAAGCGCATCGGCAGATGCTGATAAAGGTAAGTGAGGTTATTCAGTGTCAGCATGGCGACCCGGTAATTTTTCCATCAGAGTAAAGAGTAGCAAGCAGAGCAGCAGCAGCAGCAGTGCGGTGACGGCACCGTCCGCACCGCGATAGGCGCCAATCTGCTGGAACAGATAGAAGGGCAGCGTGCGAAAATCGGCGCTGCCAAACAGCGCGACCACGCCGAAATCGCCAATCGACAGCACGCAGGCAAACGCCAGCGCCTGAGCAATCGGGCGTTTCAGCGCGCGCAGCTCAATCAGCCGCAAGCGGTTGAAACCGGAGATGCCGAGTGAAGTGCAAAGCTGGCTGTAACGAGCGCTGATATCGCGCATCGGATTCTCCAACACTTTCATCGCATAAGGAATGGCGATCAGGGCGTTAGTAAAGATCACCAAACCATCGGCGCGCTGCGGCAGACCGACGCTGGCGTTGAACAGCAGAAAGAAACCGCTCGCCAGCACAATGCCCGGCATCGCCAGAATCAGCATGCCGCTCATCTCCATCGCCTGCGCGGCGACTATGTTGTGGCGCTGCCGCAGTTCGCGGCTGCTCCACAACAGCATCATGGTCAGCACCACGCAGAGCACGCCGGCTCCCACGGCGATACGCAGCGAGGTAAAGGTGGCTTGCCACAGCGCCGCTTGTTGTAGCGCACCGGCGACGCCGCCGCGCAAACCATCGACGATAACCGCCGCCAATGGCGGTAACAGCAGCAGCAGCGCCAGGCCAATCAGCAACGTATCGCTGATGCGCGCCTGCCATGAATCCTGCGGATCGCGCCAGCCGCGAATGCTCTGGCTGCCGGTGGGAATGGCTTTGCTAAAGCGCTGGCTCAGCAGCACCAGCAGCAAACAGCAGCCGAGCTGTAACAGCGCCAGCAGCGCCGCGCGGCCGGGATCGTAATCGAAATTCAGCGCCTGGTAGATCGCCAGTTCCAGCGTGGTCGCCTGCGGCCCACCGCCCAGCGCCAGCACTGTGGCGAAGCTGGCGAAACAGAGCATAAAGATCAGCGCCGCCGTCGGCAGAATCTGACGGCGCAGCCACGGCCACTCCAGCAAACGAAACAGATTCCAGCCGCGCAGGCCGAGCTGGGCGGCAACTTGCCGCTGCTCGCCGGGAATGCTCTCCAGCGCCTGTAACAGCAGGCGCGTCGCCAGCGGCAGGTTAAAGAAGACGTGCGCCAGCAGAATGCCCTGCAGGCCATACGGCGAAAAGTGGTAGTCAAAGCCAATGGCTGCGCACAGTTGCGCCAGCCAGCCGCTGCGACCGTACACGCTGAGCAAGCCAAACACCGCCACCAGCACCGGCAGCACCAGCGTCATGGCGCACAGGCGCAGCAGCAGATTGCGTCCCGGAAAACGGCGGCGATAGAGCGCGCGCGCCAGCAGGATCGCGGGCAACACCGACAGCAGCGCCGACAGCAGCGCCTGCTCAAACGAGAACAGCAGCACATGATGCAGATAGCTGTCGTCGAGTAGCGCGCGCCAGTCGGTGGCCGGAGCGACCATCACCAATGCGCCAAACGCCAGCAGCGCCACCGCGCACAGCAACAGCGCGATGGCGCTACCGGGAATCAACCAGCCGGGCATTAACGGCTAACGGCGCTTTGCCATGCGCTGATCCACGCGGCGCGATGGTCGGCAACTTCGGCTGGCGTGAATTGCAACGCCTTCGCGGGCACCTGCAGCGTTTGATAACCGGCTGGCAGATCGCTTTTGATCACCGGATACATCCAGTTGCCGGTGGGAATGGTCTGCTGGAAGGCCGGAGAAACCATAAACTGCATGAACTGCTGCGCCAGCTTGGGCTGCTTGCTGCTGGCGAGTTGCGCGGCGACTTCCACCTGTAAATAGTGGCCTTCGCTGAATTCGGCCGCGGCATAGTTCTCTTTCTTCTCTTCGATAATGTGATAAGCCGGAGATGTGGTGTAGCTCAACACCAGATCGCCTTCGCCCTTCAGGAACAAGCCGTAAGCTTCGCTCCAGCCTTTGGTGACGGTAACGGTTTTTTGCGCCAGCTTCTGCCACGCGTCAGGCGCGTTATCGCCATAGACTTTTTGCATCCACAGCAGCAGGCCAAGGCCCGGCGTGCTGGTGCGCGGATCTTCATAAATCACGCGCCATTTTTCCGGGCTTTCAACCAGCTCTTTCAGGCTTTTCGGCGGGTTCTTCAGCTTGTTTTTATCGTAGACGAAGGCGAAGTAGCCATAATCGAACGGGATAAAGGTTTGATTGTTCCAGCCATCCGGCAGTTTTAAGCCGCTGGTATCGACGCTGCTTTTGGCAAACAGGCCGGTTTTCTCCGCCGCCTGCACCAGATTGTTATCCAGCCCGAGCACCACATCGGCTTTGCTGTTTTTGCCTTCCATGCGCACGCGATTGAGCAGCGATACGCCATCTTCCAGCGCCACATACTTCAGTTCGCAGTCGCACTGCGCTTCAAAGGCTTTTTTGACCGCCGGGCCTGGGCCCCAATCGGCAGAGAACGAATCGTAGGTGTAAACGGTCAGAACCGGTTTGGCAGCGAAAGCCGGGGCCGCAACCAGCAGCAACACAGGCAGAACTTTGTTTAACACTTTGCGCTCCTTGAGGAGAAGAGATGTTGAGTCGCAAAGGATCTGAGGAGTGAGGCATCTCAAATCCCTACGCCGGTATTAGCCGGATCAGGTTCGACGGGTTTCTCTCAGCCCTGATATCAAGGCACCCCGTTGAGAACGGCTCATTCTAGACATTTATATGACAGCGCGAAAGGATCACAGCTCCGGTGGTGCAAACCAGGCTGATTTGAAATCAAACCAGCCGAGCGTATTCAGTCGCACGCCGCGCATACTGCGTTGTCCTTCCAGCAGCAGCCAGTGATGGAACAGCGGATGCAGATAGTCGCGGTCGATCAGCTGTTTACTCCATTCCGCCAGCGGTAACGCTTTCTGCCGCCAGCGCGCGGCATCGGCTTGCCAGTCAATCGGGATGCAGTGATGCATCAACGGCAACTCGAACAGTTGCGCGAACAGCGCGTACTCCAGCGGCAGGGTAAAGTTGACGCTGCCGAGCCAGATATCACTTTCACCTTCGCCCTCGAACCACTCTTCGTAGCTCACGACGCGAGTAATTAGCTCAACACCTTGCTGCGCCAGCAGCGGTCGCAGCGCGTTGGCGATACCTTCATGCTCAACGTGATGGCTGTACCAGCTCAGCGTCAGCTGGGTTAAGCCTGCCGGTTTGTCGGCGGAGGTGAGATCGCGGCGATGGTGCCAGCGCGGCAGCAAGCCATAAGCCGGGAACCAGTAACGCTGATAGCCGACGCCAGCATGATTCAGTAAGGCGATGGGATTAAACAGATAGCTTACCCAGCGGCGAAAATGCGCATCGCGGCCCAATGCAGAGCGCTGATCGTAAAGCAGGAAGTAGCAGCCTTCTTCCAGACGACTCTCTTCCGATTTTTCATCGGCGGTTTCGCCCTGCAACTTGACTCCGGCATACACCAGCTCGTCGCTGATCTCCGGCAGCACCCAAATCGACACATCGTCAATCAGCGCGCGATAGCCAAAGTAATCATCGAAGGCGGCGATTTTCAGCTGCGTTTGCTGATTGCGCACCACGCTATACGGGCCGGTACCAAGCGGCTGGCGGGCAAACTGGCGCAGCGTTGGCCATTCACGCGGCAGGATCATCGCGCTGACGCTGGCCAGCAGCCACGGCAACCAATCGTCCGGCTGGCTCAGATGAATATCCAGCGTCCAGGGCGCGGGCGAATCCAGTTTACTGATGTGGGAAAACAGCGGCTGGCTGCGCACGCGCTCCAGCGAAGCAATCACATCCGCCATTTCCAGTTCACGACCATGATGAAAACGAATCGCCGGGCGCAGGAAGAAACGCCACTGCAGCGGCGAGGTTTGCTGCCAGTGATGGGCGATATCGGGTTCGATTTCCCCCTTTTCCTCATTTATGCGCATCAGGCCGTTGAAAATTTGTCGCGCCAGATGGGTTTCCGAGCGGCGCAGCGGCGAACCGGGCAGCAGATTGGGCAGCGGGCGATAATAGAGCACGCGCAGGATGTGTTTACCCTGGCGGAAGCTGCGGCCTAAATGCGCCGCGATCATCTGGCGCACCTGATTTTTATCGCCAACCAGCTGCACCAACTGTTCGATGCGATCTTGTTCCAGCAGATCCTCGGCGCGCTGCTGCTGGAGCGCCAGCCCGGTATAGCAGAAACTCAGCATCGAGCGCTTACCGCGTCCCGCTTCTGCCTGCCAAATCAGCCAGCCTTCGCTCTGCATGGCGTTGAGCAGGTTACGCATATGGCGACGCGAGCAGTGCAGCAGATCGGCCAGCTCGCTGAGCGTGGTTTCCTGATCCTGCCCCTGACAGCTTTGCCATAAGCGGATGAATTGCTGCTGCAGACGTGAAGAGGACATAAAAGGGGAACTCCTTGTCAGAATCGCTCAGTTTTTCCTGCCTCATATTAGAGGCATACTGCCCGGCAATGGAAGAGCGGGAGGCATTCAGCAATGAATGGCGCTCTGCCAGCGGTTCCGCCGACGTGGAACCTCTTTCTGAGTAGGGTGCATTTTCACCGCCAGCAGTGCTTTATCTGCTGGCTTTTTTCGTTTTGCTGTAGAATCTTCTACCCTCATTTCTCTACCTATTTTTTATTCGCAAAGGGATTTCTGCATGAAATCGCTGTTAACGCGTCAACGTCGCATCAATCCGGTCTACCTCTCGTTTATGGCGGTGTCGTTTATGACCGGCGTGGCCGGTGCGCTGCAGGCGCCGACGCTGAGCCTGTTTCTGACGCGCGAAGTGCAGGTAAGTCCATTCTGGGTCGGCTTGTTCTTTACCATCAATGCGATCGCGGGGATTGTGATTAGCCTGCTGATGGCGAAACGCTCCGATAATCAGGGCGATCGCCGCAACCTGATTCTGTTTTGCTGCCTGATGGCGACGCTGAATGCGCTGCTGTTTGCCTTCAATCGCCACTATTTAACGCTGGTGACGCTGGGCGTGTTTTTGTCGGCGCTGGCCAGCGTGTCGATTCCGCAGGTGTTCGCCCTCGCGCGGGAATATGCCGATCAGTCGGCGCGTGAAGTGGTGATGTTCAGCTCGGTGATGCGTGCGCAGCTGTCGCTGGCGTGGGTGATCGGGCCGCCGCTGTCGTTTGCGCTGGCGCTTAACTACGGCTTTGAGACGCTGTTCTGCGTGGCGGCGGGGATTTTCCTGCTGAGCATGCTGCTGATCTGGCGCACCTTGCCCTCGGTGCCGCGCGTGGTGGCCTCGCCTGAAGAGGTGCTGACGCAGCTTAGCCCGTGGAAAGACAGTCAGGTGCGGTTGCTGTTTATCGCCTCCGTCACCATGTGGGCGTGCAACACCATGTATATCATTGATATGCCGCTGTATATCAGCACCACGCTGGGCCTGCCGGAGAAGCTGGCGGGATTGCTGATGGGCACCGCCGCCGGGCTGGAGATTCCGATCATGCTGCTGGCCGGCCATTACGCGCGGCGCACCGGCAAACGCAAACTGATGCTGCTGGCGCTGGTGGCGGCGATTGTGTTTTATCTCGGATTGGTGATGTTCCAGTCACGTACGGCGTTGATGGTGCTGCAACTTTTTAATGCCGCGTTTGTTGGCATCATCGCCGGAATTGGCATGTTGTGGTTCCAGGATTTAATGCCGGGCCGCGCGGGTGCGGCGACGACGCTGTTCACCACCTCAATTTCCACCGGCATGATTATCGCTGGCATCATTCAGGGCACCATGAGCGAGCGCTTTGGTCATGAGTCGGTTTACTGGCTGGCGTTGGGGCTGGCGGTGCTGGCGTTGGGATTGGCGTCGCGCGTGCGGGATGTTGTTGATAGATAGAAAAGAGAAGGGCGACATCCTGTCGCCCTTGTTGCCTTAGCGTAAGAACGCTGGCTGATGGGTCTCGTAGCTGGAGATGGACGCTTCGTGTTGCAGCGTCAGGCCAATGCTGTCGAGGCCGTTGATCATGCAGTGACGGCGGAAGCTGTCGATTTCGAAGCTATAGGTTTTATCGCCTGCAGTGACGGTTTGCGCTTCCAGATCCACGGTGAAGGTGACACCCGGCTGCGCAGCAACCAGTTTGAACATCTCATCCACTTCTTCATCGCTCAGCTTCACCGGCAGCAGCTGGTTGTTGAAGCTGTTGCCATAGAAAATGTCGGCGAAGCTTGGCGCGATCACCACATGGAAGCCGAAGTCGGTCAGCGCCCACGGCGCGTGCTCACGCGATGAACCGCAGCCAAAGTTCTCACGCGCCAGCAAAATGCTGGTGCCTTTGAATTCGGGTTTGTTCAGCACAAAGCTGGCGGTTGGTACGGTGCCGGCATCATCTTCAAAACGCCAGTCGTGGAACAGATGCGCGCCAAAACCGGTGCGCGTCACTTTCTGCAGGAACTGCTTCGGAATGATGGCATCAGTATCGACGTTGGCCGCATCCAGTGGCGCCACAATTCCGGTGTGTTGAGTAAATTTGTTCGCCATGGCTTAAGCTCCCTGAGTCAATTCACGAATGTCGGCAAAACGACCGGTTACGGCAGCCGCAGCGGCCATCGCCGGGCTCACCAGGTGAGTACGTCCACCGCGGCCCTGACGACCTTCAAAGTTACGGTTGCTGGTCGATGCGCAACGTTCGCCTGGATTGAGGCGGTCATTGTTCATGGCCAGACACATGGAGCAACCCGGTAAACGCCATTCAAAACCGGCTTCGAGGAAAATTTTGTCCAGACCTTCGGCTTCGGCTTGTGCTTTCACCGGACCCGAACCTGGCACCACCATCGCGACCACGCCCGGCGCCACTTTACGGCCTTTGGCAATCGCCGCAGCGGCGCGCAAATCTTCAATACGTGAGTTGGTGCAGGAGCCGATAAACACTTTATCGATCGCCACGTCAGTCAGTTTGATGCCTGGCTGCAGATCCATGTAAGCCAGCGCTTTCTCTGCAGAAGCGCGCTCAACCGGATCGGCAAAGGATTGTGGATTCGGGATGGCTTGATCTACCGCCATCACCTGGCCTGGATTGGTGCCCCAGGTCACTTGCGGAGCGATATCTTCCGCGTGCAGCGTGACGATGCTGTCGAATTTGGCATCGCTGTCAGACTTCAGCGTGCGCCAGTAAGCAACCGCTTGTTCCCACTGCTCGCCCTTCGGCGCGAACTGCTTGTCTTTCAGATAGTTGAAAGTGGTGTCGTCCGGCGCGACCAGGCCCGCTTTGGCACCCATTTCAATCGCCATGTTACACAGCGTCATACGGCCTTCCATGCTCAGCGCTTCGATCGCTGGGCCACAGAATTCGACAACGTGACCGGTACCGCCAGCGCTGCCGGTTTTACCGATGATGGCCAACACGATATCTTTGGCGGTAATGCCCGGCGCAGCTTCGCCCAGCACTTCAATCTTCATGGTCTTCGCGCGGCCCTGTTTCAGGGTTTGGGTGGCAAACACGTGCTCAACTTCGGAAGTCCCGATACCGAATGCCAGTGAGCCGAACGCGCCGTGCGTGGCGGTGTGGGAATCGCCGCAGACGATGGTCATGCCCGGCAACGTCATGCCTTGCTCTGGCCCAATGACGTGCACGATGCCCTGGAACGGGTGATTCAGGTCATACAGCTGAATGCCGAACTCAGCACAGTTCTTCATCAGCTCTTGCATCTGAATACGCGCCATCTCGCCAGACGCATTGATATCTTTGGTCTGCGTCGAAACGTTGTGATCCATGGTAGCGAAGGTTTTCGACGGCTGACGCACTTTGCGGCCGTGCGCACGCAGACCATCAAAGGCCTGCGGCGATGTCACTTCATGGATCAGATGGCGATCGATATAGAGTAACGGCGTTTCGTTCGGGGTTTCGTTAACGACATGTGCATCAAATAACTTCTGGTATAAGCTTTTCATTTTATTATTTTTCCTCGGCGATGAAACCGGCAATGATGCTGCCCATTTCATCTGTGCTCACGGCTTTGCCGTCACCGGCCAAATCACGGGTGCGATAACCCGCTTCCAGCGCACGGCTTACGGCGCGTTCAATGCTTGCGGCGGCTTCATCCGCGTTCAGGCTATAACGCAGCAGCAGTGACAGCGACAGAATCTGCGCAATCGGGTTAGCAATGTTCTGACCGGCGATATCCGGTGCGGAACCGCCCGCTGGCTCAAACAGGCCAAAACCTTCTTCATTCAGGCTGGCGGAAGGCAGCAAGCCCATCGAACCGGTAATCATTGCGCATTCGTCTGACAGGATGTCGCCAAACAGGTTAGAACAGAGCAGCACGTCAAACTGTGATGGATCTTTAATCAGCTGCATGGTGGCGTTATCGATGTACATGTGGCTCAACTGCACATCCGGGTAATCTTTTGCCACTTCGTTCACAATCTCGCGCCACATGACGGAAGTCTGCAAAACGTTGGCTTTGTCGATTGAGGTGACGATGTTGCGGCGCTTACGCGCTGATTCAAAGGCGATACGCGCGATGCGCTCGATTTCGAAACGGTGATAAATCTCAGTATCGAAAGCTCGCTCGTGCGGGCCGCTGCCTTCGCGGCCTTTCGGCTGACCGAAGTAGATGCCGCCGGTCAGCTCACGCACGCACAGGATGTCGAAACCGCGCTCGGCGATGTCGCTGCGCAGCGGGCAGAACGCTTCCAGACCTTTATACAGCGCAGCAGGGCGCAGGTTGCTGAACAGCTTAAAGTGCTTACGCAGCGGCAACAGCGCACCGCGCTCGGGTTGCTGCGCCGGCGGCAGATGTTCCCATTTCGGGCCACCTACCGAGCCAAACAGAATCGCATCCGCTTGCTCTGCGCCAGCAACGGTAGCCGGTGGCAGCGGTTCACCGTGACGATCGATGGCGATACCGCCAACATCATATTCGCTGGTGGTGATACGCATGTCGAAACGCGTACGAATTGCATCGAGAACTTTCATGGCCTGCGCCATCACTTCCGGACCAATTCCGTCGCCTGGCAATACCGCGATATGAGAAGACTTAGACATAGTTACACCGTTTCCTTCTGATCTTTAAATTTACGCTGCAGTTCTTTTTCCACCTGCTTAGCACGCCAAATATTGTTCAACGCGTTCACCATCGCTTTCGCCGATGATTCGACAATATCGGTCGCCAGGCCAACGCCATGGAATTTACGACCGTTGTAGTTGACCACGATATCGACCTGACCCAGCGCGTTCTCGCCGTGGCCTTTCGCCGTCAGCTTGTAGTTAATCAGTTCAGCTTCAAAGCCGGTGATGCGGTTGATAGCCTGATAGACCGCATCAACCGGACCGTTACCGGTTGCGGCGTCAGCTTTGGTCTCTTCACCGCAGCCCAACTGCACGGAGGCCGTTGCGGTCACGCTGGAGCCGGTCTGCACATTGAATTCGTTGAGCTCGAAATATTCTGGCTCTTCGTTCTGTTTGTTGATGAAGGCCAACGCTTCCAGGTCGTAATCGAAGACCTGACCTTTCTTGTCGGCCAGCTTCAGGAAGGCGTCATATAAGGTGTCGAGGTTATAATCCGACTCTTTGTAGCCCATCTCTTCCATGCGGTGTTTCACCGCAGCGCGGCCAGAACGGGAAGTCAGGTTCAGCTGGATTTTGTGCAGGCCGATAGATTCTGGCGTCAGGATTTCGTAGTTTTCGCGGTTCTTCAGCACGCCATCCTGATGAATACCGGAAGAGTGGGCGAAGGCGTTAGAACCGACCACCGCTTTGTTGGCCGGAATCGGCATGTTGCAGATTTGGCTCACGGTTTGGCTGGTGCGGTAGATTTCCTGATGATTGATGTTGGTGTGGACGTTCATGATCTGCTGGCGGGTTTTGATCGCCATGATCACTTCTTCCAGAGCACAGTTACCAGCGCGCTCGCCTAAACCGTTCAGCGTACCTTCAACCTGACGTGCACCAGCCAATACCGCGGCGATGGCGTTGCCGGTCGCCATACCCAAATCGTCGTGGGTGTGAACAGACAAGATGGCTTTATCGATGTTTGGAACGCGTGCCACTAATTGGCCAATGATGTTGGCGTATTCGCCTGGCAAGGTGTAGCCGACGGTGTCCGGGATGTTAATGGTGGTTGCACCGGCATTAATCGCGGCTTCAACCATGCGGCACAAATCGTCGATTGGCGTACGACCGCCATCTTCACAGGAGAACTCAACGTCGTCGGTGTAGTTACGGGCGCGTTTAATCATGTGCACCGCGCGTTCAATCACTTCTGGCAGCGTGCTGCGCAGTTTGGTGGCGATGTGCATCGGCGAAGTAGCGATGAAGGTGTGAATACGGAACGCTTCAGCCACACGCAGTGATTCGTATGCTGCGTCAATGTCCTTCTCAACGCAGCGTGCCAGTCCGCAGACGCGGCTGTTTTTAATGGTACGAGCGATGGTTTGTACGGATTCAAAATCGCCTGGAGAGGAAACGGGGAAGCCCACTTCCATCACATCCACGCCCATACGTTCCAACGCCAGAGCGATTTGCAGTTTTTCTTTAACACTCAGGCTGGCCTGTAAAGCTTGTTCGCCATCACGCAGAGTGGTATCGAAAATAATAACTTGCTGGCTCATCGTAATCTTCCTTATGCATTAACTTTGCCGGTGCTACGAGCATAAAAAAACCCGCGCATTGGCGCGGGTTTCTTAAACTTCTGCAGGTTCGAATCAGTTATTGATTCCGCCCACGAGTCTACCGCGCAAACTGGATGCGTTTAGTAGTAGACCGAGTAGGCGGAAAGAATGAAACATGATTCAAACCTCGTAAATTGAGTGCTGCACATATTGGTACTGGAATTGACGTGTGAAGTCAACCTTAAGTGCAAGGGTATTTCTGTGAGGTAAGAAGGGCGATGTGCTGTGATTTTTCGGCTGCGCAGAGCAATGACATTAATTAGCAACAGGATAAGTGAACCCATCCACTTAAAAAATCGTTTAGAAAATAGAATTTATTTTAACTGGTTGATAAATATTGTTTTAAGTTGGCAATGCGCATTGCTGATAAAACAAGATTAGGCTTGTTGTTAAGAAGAATATGATGTGATCAGGCCGTTTTATAGATAATCACGCCAGAAAGTATTTATCACAAAAGATTGTGGACTGAGTGGTCAGGCAATATGAAAATCATATTTCTTAGAACACGCTGCAAATAATCTATAAACCAGCATTTTCCTCTGTGGTTATGACGAAGCATTAGTTTAATCCTCGCAGGCAATAATCACGCATCAGTGCCTTTATTGCCGGATCGGGCGCGACGTGGCGTCCTGGCGTTTGCAGGCCGGGTTGTCTGCGGTTATGGTAATCGACCTACTCTCATATAATTAACTCAAGTAGATTCCCTGTACCTGGAGGGCGGAAAGAACGCCGCCTTCTGAGCATAAACATAAGGTTTTGATCTTAATTGGCGATCGGGGGCCGGATATCAGTGGCGTGCGGGAAACGCGAACGTCAGTGGATTCAGTCCCTCAAGCCTGGAGGCAGAAAATGGAGATGTTGTCAGGAGCCGAAATGGTCGTCCGTTCGTTAATCGATCAGGGCGTTAAGCAGGTATTCGGTTATCCGGGCGGAGCGGTGCTCGATATTTACGATGCGCTGCAAACGGTCGGTGGTATTGACCACGTATTGGTCCGTCATGAACAAGGCGCGGTGCATATGGCCGATGGCCTTGCGCGTGCGACCGGTGAAGTGGGCGTGGTGCTGGTGACTTCCGGTCCAGGCGCCACCAACGCGATTACCGGTATTGCAACCGCCTATATGGATTCGATCCCGATGGTGATTCTGTCGGGTCAGGTGCCTTCGTCACTGATTGGTTACGATGCGTTTCAGGAGTGCGACATGGTCGGCATCTCCCGCCCGGTGGTGAAGCATAGCTTCCTGGTAAAAAACGCCGAAGAGATCCCAACCGTGCTGAAAAAGGCCTTCTGGCTGGCAGCCAGCGGTCGTCCGGGACCGGTGGTGATCGATCTGCCTAAAGATATCCTCAATCCAGCCAACAAGCTGCCGTACGTCTGGCCGGAAACGGTGAGCATGCGCTCCTACAATCCGACCATTCAGGGCCATAAAGGACAGATTAAGCGCGCGCTGCAAACGTTACTGGCAGCACACAAGCCGGTGATTTACGCCGGCGGCGGGGCGATTATGTCGGGCTGCGAAGCTGAACTGCTGCAGCTGGCAGAGCAACTGAATATTCCGGTGACGACTTCCCTGATGGGCTTGGGCGTGTTCCCTGGCACACATCGTCAGTGCATCGGCATGTTGGGTATGCACGGCACTTACGAAGCCAATATGACCATGCATAATGCCGATCTGATCTTCGGTATTGGCGTGCGCTTCGACGACCGCACCACCAACAATCTGGCGAAGTACTGCCCGAACGCCACCATCATGCATATCGATGTCGATCCGACGTCGATCTCCAAAACGGTCAGCGCCGACATTCCCATCGTTGGTGATGCGAAGCAGACACTGGCACAGATGTTAGAGCTGCTGGCGCAAAGCGATGCGAAGCAGGAACTCGATAGCCTGCGCGACTGGTGGCAGACCATTGAAGGCTGGCGCGGCCGCAAGTGCCTGGAATTCGATCGCACCAGCGACAAAATTAAGCCGCAGGCAGTTATCGAGACCATCTGCCGTTTGACCAAAGGCGAAGCTTACGTCACGTCGGACGTCGGTCAGCATCAGATGTTTGCCGCGCTTTACTACCAGTTCGACAAGCCGCGTCGCTGGATCAATTCCGGCGGTTTGGGCACCATGGGCTTCGGCTTGCCTGCTGCGCTGGGCGTGAAGATGGCGCTGCCAGATGAGACGGTTATCTGCGTGACCGGCGATGGCAGTATCCAGATGAACATTCAGGAGCTGTCGACCGCGCTGCAGTACGATTTGCCGGTGCTGGTATTGAACCTCAACAACGGCTTCCTTGGCATGGTTAAGCAGTGGCAGGACATGATTTACTCCGGCCGCCACTCGCAGTCTTACATGCAATCGCTGCCTGACTTCGTGCGCCTGGCCGAAGCGTATGGCCATGTGGGCATTTCCATTGCGCATCCGGCGGAGCTGGAAGAGAAACTGCAGCTGGCCTTGGATACGCTGGCGAAAGGCCGTCTGGTGTTTGTCGATGTGAATATTGACGGCAGCGAGCACGTTTACCCGATGCAAATTCGTGGTGGTTCGATGGATGAGATGTGGTTGAGCAAAACGGAGAGGACTTAATTATGCGTCGTATTTTATCGGTTCTGCTGGAAAACGAATCCGGCGCATTGTCTCGCGTAGTGGGACTGTTCTCTCAACGTGGCTACAACATTGAAAGCCTGACTGTGGCACCGACCGATGATCCCACCTTGTCACGCATGACCATTCAAACGGTCGGCGACGCGAAGGTACTGGAGCAGATCGAGAAGCAGCTGCACAAGCTGGTGGACGTGTTACGTGTCAGCGAGCTGGGTCAGGGCGCTTACGTTGAGCGTGAGATCATGCTGGTGAAAATCCAGGCCAGCGGTTACGGCCGTGAAGAAGTGAAGCGCAGCGCGGAAATTTTCCGTGGTCAGATCATCGATGTTACGCCAACGCTTTACACGGTTCAGCTGGCGGGCACCAGCGATAAACTCGATGCGTTTCTCAACACCGTGCGTGACGTGGCAGAAATTGTCGAAGTGGCGCGCTCAGGAATCGTGGGTGTGTCGCGCGGCGATCGCGTGATGCGTTAATCACCCAAAGTAACGATTTCATCTGATTCTAACCCGGCGAAATGCCGGGTTTTTTTATTTTATGCGCTTATCCAGGATGCGAGAGAAAAGCGGTTGCTCGGCGTAGTTTTCTGCGGTTAGATGTTACAAATGTTTTACCCATAGCTACTCTGCGGATATTTTCGTCAGCGCTGGCTTATCAGAATTAAGGTGTCACCGTGAAACTGGATGAAATTGCGCGCCTGGCAGGCGTGTCGCGCACCACGGCCAGCTATGTAATTAATGGCAAAGCGCGGCAGTATCGTGTCAGCGAAAAAACCGTCGAAAAAGTGATGGCGGTGGTGCGTGAACACAACTATCACCCCAATGCCGTCGCGGCTGGGCTGCGTGCCGGACGCACACGTTCAATTGGTTTAGTGATCCCCGATCTGGAAAACACCAGTTACACGCGCATTGCGAACTATCTGGAGCGTCAGGCGCGTCAGCGCGGCTATCAGCTGCTAATTGCCTGCTCGGAAGACCAGCCGGACAACGAAATGCGCTGCATCGAGCATCTATTGCAGCGACAGGTTGATGCCATCATCGTTTCGACTTCACTGCCGCCCGAGCATCCGTTCTATCAGCGTTGGATCAACGATCCTTTACCAATTATCGCGCTGGACCGCGCGCTGGATCGTGAACACTTTACCAGCGTAGTGGGTGCCGATCAGGATGATGCGCAGGCGCTGGCGGCTGAATTGCGTCAGCTACCGGTGAAAAACGTGCTGTTCCTCGGCGCGCTGCCTGAGTTGTCGGTCAGTTTCCTGCGTGAACTCGGCTTCCGCGATGCGTGGAAAGATGATGAGCGGCCGATTGATTATATCTACTGCAACAGCTTCGATCGTGCCGCCGCTGCCACGCTGTTTGAGAAGTACCTCGAAGATCATCCGATGCCGGAGGCGCTGTTCACCACTTCGTTTGGGCTGCTGCAGGGCGTAATGGACATTACGCTGAAGCGTGATGGTCGCCTGCCGACCGATTTGGCGATCGCCACCTTTGGCGACCACGAATTGCTGGACTTCCTCGAGTGTCCGGTGCTGGCGGTGGGTCAACGTCATCGCGACGTGGCTGAGCGCGTGCTGGAACTGGTTTTAGCCTCGCTGGATGAACCGCGTAAACCCAAGCCAGGCTTAACCCGTATTCGTCGTAATTTATTCCGCCGCGGACAATTAAGCCGCCGCCCTAAATGAAATGCTGGGCAGTTCGCTGCCCAGCATTAATTTAACCCGCAGATATTTCCTGCGAACCTTCCGGCGTAAATAAGCGTAAATAATCGCCACTCCAGCTAACAATTTAACCTTGCTGACTTTTCTTAATTGTTTACATGTTCATCAGCGAGGCGTAGCAGAGCTGGCGCGATGATGCTGGGCTTCCTTTCAGAAATCCCCTAAAATGCCGCCGCTGTCGCAGATTGCGGGGCAATTATATTTTTGCGGCAAAGAGCTTTATTTTTCGCCATTTATCATTGTGCGGAAATTTTTATTCAATTATTCATCAGGTTAATTTTTTATTTTGCGAATCCATGTCGATTAATTCCCTCATTGATTAATTTCACCCGATGTAAATAGTGATATTCACTTGCCGTTGCGGCTTGACAAGGATTTCATCGGCTCCGTAAACTCGTTTCGTGGTAAAAAGTGGGATAAAGTGGTGAAAACGGGTGATTGAGGGGTAAGGCTGGCATGTTCCGTGGAGCAACGTTAGTCAATCTCGACAGCAAAGGACGATTAGCAGTACCAACGCGCTATCGTGAATTGCTTGTCGCAGAGTCTCAGGGGCAAATGGTATGCACCATTGACCTCCACCAGCCATGCCTGCTGCTTTATACCCTGCCCGAATGGGAAATCATTGAGAAAAAGCTGTCTCGCTTATCCAGCATGAATCCTGCCGAGCGTCGCGTACAGCGACTGCTGTTGGGACATGCCAGTGAATGCCAGATGGATAATGCGGGTCGTTTGTTGTTGGCGAACACGTTACGTCAACACGCCGGCCTGACCAAAGAAGTGATGCTGGTTGGACAGTTCAACAAGTTTGAGCTGTGGGATGAACAGACCTGGTATCAACAAGTTAAGGATGATATTGACACAGAACAGTCGGCTCAGGAGCCTTTATCTGAGCGGTTGCAGGACTTGTCGCTATAGCTATGCAGGAAAATTTCAAACACACCACAGTGCTGCTGGATGAGGCGGTAAACGGCCTCAATATCAGGGAAGACGGCATATATATCGATGGCACTTTTGGTCGCGGCGGTCACTCGCGCTTAATCCTTTCGCAGCTTGGCGAGAAAGGGCAACTGATAGCGATTGATCGCGATCCGCAAGCGATAGCCGCAGCCGCTGAGATAAAAGATCCACGTTTCTCGATCGTCCACGGGCCATTTTCGGCTTTGGCGGAATACGTCGAAGAGCGCGGGTTGACCGGCCAGATCGATGGCGTTCTGCTCGATCTGGGCGTCTCTTCTCCGCAACTGGATGATGCTGAACGCGGCTTCTCATTTATGCGTGATGGACCGCTGGATATGCGCATGGACCCAACGCGCGGGCAATCGGCCGCCGAATGGCTGATGAGCGCGGAAGAGGCGGATATCGCTTTCGTGATCAAGACCTACGGCGAAGAGCGTTTCGGTAAACGTATTGCGCGCGCCATCGTTGAACGCAACCGCGACCAGCCGATGACACGCACCAAAGAGCTGGCGACGGTGATTGCCGCCGCAATGCCCGTCAAAGATAAATTTAAGCATCCGGCAACGCGTACTTTCCAGGCGATTCGCATCTGGATCAACAGTGAGCTGGAAGAGATCGATACCGCGCTGAAAGGGGCATTGTCGGTTCTCGCGCCAGGCGGCAGGTTGTCGATCATCAGCTTCCACTCACTGGAAGATCGCTTAGTGAAGCGTTTTATGCGCGATCAGAGCCGCGGTCCTCAGGTGCCAGCAGGCATTCCGATGACGGAGTCGCAGCTTAAAGCCTTAGGCGGCCGTGAACTGAAAACGCTGGGCAAGCTGATTCCTGGTGAAGCCGAAGTGAACGAAAACCCACGTGCGCGTAGTTCGGTGTTGCGTATCGCGGAGAGAACGGCGTCATGATTGGCAACGAGCGCCACAGCTTACCCGGTGTTATCGGTGGGGACTTGCTGCGATTTGGCAAGATCCCGCTTTTGCTGCTGATCGCGGTGCTGGTGTCCTCGGTGATTGTCGTGACCACCACGCACAAAACGCGCCTGTTAACGGCGCAGCGTGAACAGCTGGTGCTGGAGCGTGATGCGCTCGATATCGAATGGCGCAACCTGATTCTTGAAGAGAACGCACTTGGCGATCACAGCCGCGTAGAGCGTATAGCAACCGATAAACTGCAAATGCAGCATGTTGATCCTTCGCAGGAAAATATTGTGGTGCAGAAATAAGGAATCGCAGAACTCAATGAGTGGCGCAGGCAAAACGCTGAAGTTAAAAAAACAAGAAGATAAGGCCAGCTTTGTAAGCTGGCGCTTTGCGTTACTGTGCGGGTGCATTTTACTGGCGCTGGGCGGACTGCTGTCGCGCGTAGCATGGCTGCAGGTGATCAACCCTGACAAGCTGGTGAAAGAGGGCGATTTGCGTTCGCTGCGTGTGCAATCGGTACCCACCGCGCGCGGTATGATCAGCGATCGTGCCGGTCGTCCGCTAGCGGTGAGCGTGCCGGTGAATGCGATCTGGGCCGATCCGAAAGAGCTGACCGAACATGGCGGCGTTTCGCTGGATAGCCGCTGGAAAGCGCTGTCGGATGCGTTATCGATTCCGCTTGATCAACTTGCTGCTCGTATCAATGCCAACCCGAAAGGGCGCTTTGTCTATCTGGCGCGCCAGGTGAATCCGGCGATTGGCGAGTACGTGAAAAAGCTTAAGCTGCCGGGCATCTATCTGCGTGAAGAGTCGCGTCGTTACTATCCGGCGGGCCAGGTTACCGCGCACCTGATTGGTTTCACCAACATTGATGGGCAGGGCATTGAAGGCATTGAAAAGAGCTTCGACAAATGGCTGACTGGCGCACCGGGTGAACGTACGGTACGTAAAGATCGCAACGGCCGCGTCATCGAAGATATCTCCTCGGTAGACAGCCGCGCCGCGCACAACCTGACGCTAAGCATTGATGAACGTCTGCAGGCGCTGGTGTATCGCGAACTGAATAATGCCGTGGCGTTCAACAAAGCCGAATCAGGCACCGCGGTGCTGGTGGATGTGAATACAGGTGAAGTGCTGGCGATGGCGAACAGCCCCGCTTACAACCCAAATAATCTCAGCAACACGCCGAAAGACGTGATGCGTAACCGCGCCATTACCGACATCTTCGAGCCAGGTTCCACCGTGAAACCGATGGTGGTGATGACGGCTTTACAGCGCGGTGTGGTGAAAGAGAACAGCGTACTGAATACCGTGCCGTACCGCGTCAATGGTCATGAGATCAAAGACGTGGCGCGCTACAGCGAATTGACCCTTACCGGGGTTTTACAGAAGTCGAGTAACGTCGGGGTTTCACGTTTGGCGTTAGCGATGCCCTCCTCAGCACTCGTAGATACTTACGCGCGCTTTGGACTGGGTAAACCGACCAATTTGGGGCTGGTCGGGGAAAGTAGTGGCTTATACCCTCAAAAACAACGGTGGTCTGACATAGAGAGGGCCACCTTCTCTTTCGGCTACGGGCTAATGGTAACGCCGTTACAGTTAGCGCGAGTCTACGCAACCATTGGCAGCTACGGCATCAATCGCCCGCTGTCGATCACCAAAGTTGACCCGCCAGTGGCGGGTGAACGCGTTTTCCAGGAAGACCTGGTGAAAACGGTGATGCACATGATGGAAAGCGTTGCGTTGCCTGGCGGTGGTGGGGTTAAAGCCGCCATCAAGGGCTATCGCATTGCCATTAAAACCGGTACCGCTAAGAAAGTTGGACCGGATGGTCGTTACGTCAACAAATACATTGCTTATACCGCAGGCGTTGCGCCTGCCAGCCGTCCTCGTTTTGCGCTGGTGGTGGTGATCAACGATCCCCAGGCCGGTAAATATTATGGTGGTGCGGTTTCAGCACCGGTGTTTGGCGCCATCATGGGCGGCGTATTGCGTACCATGAATATCGAACCTGATGCGCTGCCGACAGTTGATAAGAACGAGTTGGTGAAGAATAGAAGTGAGGGATCAAGTGACAGATCGTAACCTGCGCGATTTACTGGCCCCGTGGGTGCCGGGTGCGCCGGCGCGTCCACTCCGTGACATGACACTAGATAGCCGCGCTGCGGCTTCTGGCGATCTGTTTATCGCCGTGGCGGGCCATCATGCTGATGGACGTCGTTTTATTCCGCAGGCTATTGCACAAGGCGTAGCGGCAGTGATTGCCGAAGCCGAAGGCGAAGCCAGCGATGGAGATATCCGCGAGATGCATGGCGTCCCGGTTATCTATCTGGCGCAGTTGCAGCAGCGTCTCTCTGCACTGGCCGGACGCTTTTATCAGCAGCCTGCAAGCAAACTGAAATTGATTGGTGTTACTGGCACCAACGGCAAAACCACCACCACGCAATTGATGGCGCAGTGGGCCAATCTGCTCGGTGAAACCGGCGCAGTGATGGGCACGGTAGGCAATGGCCTTTACGGTCAACTGGTGGCAACCGAAAACACCACCGGTTCTGCGGTGGATGTGCAGCATGTGCTGAATGATTTAGTCGGGCAGGGCGCAACCCTGACGGCAATGGAAGTCTCCTCACACGGTTTGGTGCAGCATCGCATTGCCGCCTTGCCGTTTGCGGCCGCGGTGTTTACTAACCTGAGCCGCGATCACCTCGATTATCACGGTGATATGCAGAGTTATGAATCCGCTAAATGGTTACTGTTCTCTGAGCATCAGGTCGCTGAAGCCATCATCAATGCTGATGATGAAGTGGGACGTCGCTGGCTGGCAAAATTGCCGGATGCGGTAGCGGTCACCATGGAAGACAATCTGCAATCGGGCTGTCATGGCCGCTGGCTGAAAGCCACGGCGGTGGATTATCACGACGGCGGAGCGCATATTCAGTTCAGCTCCAGCTGGGGCAACGGCGAGTTTGATAGCCGCCTGATGGGCGCTTTCAACGTGAGCAACTTGTTGCTGGCGCTGGGTACGCTGCTGGCGCTGGATTATCCGCTTGATGCGCTGGTTGCCACTGCACCGCAGCTGCAGCCGGTGTGCGGTCGCATGGAAGTATTCACTGCGCCAGAAAAACCTACGGTGGTTGTCGATTACGCTCACACGCCTGATGCGCTGGAAAAAGCGCTGGAAGCGGCGCGTCTGCACTGTAAAGGCCAGCTGTGGTGCGTGTTTGGCTGCGGTGGCGATCGCGACAAAGGCAAACGTCCACTGATGGGCGCGATTGCTGAGCAATTCTCCGACATCGTCGTGATCACCGACGATAATCCACGCAGCGAAGAGCCGATGGCGATTGTGAATGACATTCTCACCGGCCTGCTCGATCCGGGCCGCGCACGCGTGGTTTCCGGTCGTGCGCAGGCGGTCACTAACGCCGTGATGCAAGCCGGCGCTGATGACATCGTGTTGGTGGCCGGAAAAGGCCACGAAGATTATCAAATCATTGGCAACCGCCGTTTGGATTACTCCGATCGCGACACCGTCGCCCGTTTGTTGGGGGTGATGGCATGATTCCCGTTTCTCTCAATACGCTGGCCGAAATCAGCGGCGGTCAACTGCACGGCGCGGATTTAACCCTTGCCGATGTCACCACCGATACCCGCAAAGTCACCGCCGGCAGCCTGTTTGTGGCGCTGGTGGGTGAACGTTTTGATGCTCACGATTTCGCTAACGATGCGATTACTAACGGCGCGCAGGCGTTGCTGGTCAGTAAGCTGCTGCCGGTTTCTGTCCCGCAAGTGGTTGTGGCTGATACGCGGATTGCTTTTGGGCAACTCGCCGCGTGGGTACGCCAACAGGCGAACGCTCGCGTAGTTGCGCTGACCGGTTCATCCGGCAAAACCTCGGTCAAAGAGATGACCGCCGCGATTTTACGCCAGTGTGGCGAAACGCTCTACACCGCAGGCAACCTGAACAACGACTTCGGCGTGCCGATGACGCTGCTGCGTCTCACCAAAGAGCATGCTTATGCGGTGATCGAGTTAGGTGCCAACCATCAGGGTGAAATTGCCTACACCACCGATCTGGTGCGTCCGGAAACTGCGCTGGTGAATAATCTTGCAGCTGCCCATCTGGAAGGCTTTGGTTCGCTGGCGGGTGTGGCGAAAGCCAAAGGCGAAATTTTTGGCGGCTTGCCGGTACACGGCACCGCGATCGTCAACGCTGACAGCAACGATCTGGCCAACTGGCAATCACAGTTTGTCGATAAAACCTTGTGGCGCTTCTCGCCACAGCCGATGGCTGATGCAGAGTTCCGCGCCAGTGAAATCGTGCTGCGTGCCGATGCCACGCTGTTCACGCTGCATACGCCACGTGGCGATATCGCCGTGGAGCTGCCGCTGCCGGGCCGTCATAACATCGCGAATGCGTTAGCCGCTGCCGCGCTGGCGTTATCAGTGGATGCGCCGCTGACGGCAATTCAAACCGGCCTTAAAACCTTACAGCCGGTTCCTGGTCGTCTGTTCCCGATTCGTCTGGCGGCAAATCAACTGCTGCTGGATGACAGCTACAACGCCAACGTCGGTTCGATGACTGCTGCTGCGCAGGTGCTGGGCGATATGCCGGGCTATCGCGTGATGGTGGTGGGCGATATGGCGGAGCTGGGCGATGAAGCCGAACTGTGTCATCGCCAGGTCGGCGATGCGGCCAAAGCGGCCGGTGTCGATCGCGTGCTGAGCACCGGAACGCTGAGCCAGCTGATTGGCGAAAGCAGCGGTAAAGGCGAGCATTTCGCCACGAAAGCCGCGCTAACTGAACGTTTACGCACATTGCTGTCCGAACATCAGGACATCACTATTTTGGTTAAAGGTTCACGTAGTGCCGCCATGGAGCAGGTAGTACAGAGCTTACAGGAGAAAGGAACATGCTAGTCTGGCTGGCCGAACATCTGGTCGCATTTTATTCCGGCTTTAACGTCTTCTCGTATCTGACGTTTCGCGCCATTGTCAGCCTGCTGACCGCCTTGTTCATTTCTCTGTGGATGGGCCCGCGCCTGATTGCCTGGCTGCAGAAACTGCAGATTGGTCAGGTGGTGCGTAACGACGGTCCAGAGTCACATTTCAGCAAGCGTGGCACGCCAACCATGGGCGGCGTGATGATCCTCACCTCCATCACCATTTCGGTACTGATGTGGGCCTATCCGTCCAATCCATATGTCTGGTGCGTACTGGTGGTGCTGGTAGGTTTTGGCATCATCGGCTTTGTGGATGACTATCGCAAAGTGGTGCGCAAAGACACTAAAGGCCTGATCGCGCGCTGGAAATATTTCTGGATGTCGGTGATTTCGCTGGCTGTCGCGTTCGCGCTGTTTATCGCCGGTAAAGATACGCCTGCAACGCAGCTGGTGGTACCGTTCTTTAAAGACGTGATGCCGCAGCTGGGCCTGTTCTACGTGGTACTGGCCTACTTCGTGATTGTTGGTACCGGCAACGCGGTCAACTTAACGGATGGCCTGGATGGCTTAGCCATTATGCCAACGGTATTCGTGGCAGCAGGCTTTGCGCTGGTGGCGTGGGCGACCGGTAACGTCAAGTTTGCCGAATATCTGCACATTCCTTATTTACGACACGCGGGCGAATTAGTGATTGTCTGCACCGCGATTGTCGGAGCCGGACTCGGATTTTTATGGTTCAACACCTATCCAGCGCAAGTGTTCATGGGCGATGTCGGCTCCCTGGCGCTGGGTGGCGCGCTCGGCACTATCGCCGTGCTGCTGCGTCAGGAATTCTTGCTGTTAATCATGGGCGGCGTGTTTGTGGTTGAAACGCTGTCGGTGATTCTGCAGGTGGGATCGTTCAAGCTGCGCGGTCAACGCATTTTCCGCATGGCGCCGATTCACCATCATTATGAATTGAAAGGCTGGCCGGAGCCGCGCGTCATCGTGCGCTTCTGGATTATTTCGCTGATGCTGGTGCTGATTGGCCTGGCAACGCTGAAGGTACGTTAATCATGGCTGACTATCGGGGCAGAAAAGTCGTCATCATTGGATTAGGCATTACTGGCCTCTCCTGTGTTGATTTCTTCCTCGCGCAAGGCGTAACGCCACGCGTGATGGATACCCGTGTCTCGCCGCCGGGGCTGGACAAACTGCCAGCTTCGGTGGAGCGCTATGTTGGCGGTATTAATAGCGATTGGCTGCTGGCGTCTGATCTGATTATCGCCAGCCCCGGCATCGCGCTGGCGCATCCTGCATTGAGCGAAGCCGCCGATGCCGGGATTGAAATCATCGGTGATATCGAGCTGTTCTGCCGTGAAGCGCAGGCACCGATTGTGGCGATTACCGGTTCCAACGGCAAAAGTACCGTGACGACGCTGGTGGGCGAAATGGCGCGTGCTGCAGGTTGGCAGGTGGGCGTGGGCGGCAACATCGGTTTGCCAGCGCTAACGCTGTTGAGATCGCCAGCACAGCTTTATGTGCTCGAACTCTCCAGCTTCCAGCTGGAAACCACCCACAGCCTGAAAGCGGCTGCGGCGACGATCCTCAATCTCACCGAGGATCATATGGATCGCTATCCGCTCGGCATGCAGCAGTATCGTGCCGCCAAGCTGCGCATTTACGAAAACGCCAGCGTCTGTGTAGTGAATGCTGACGATGGCATGACCATGCCGGTGCGCGGTGTTGATCAGCGCTGCGTGAGCTTCGGCATCAACCTCGGCGATTATCATCTCAATCAGCAACAGGGCAGCACCTGGCTGCGGGCGAAGGGCGAGAAAGTCCTGAACACCGATGAGATGGCGCTGGTGGGCCAACACAATTACACCAACGCGCTGGCAGCGCTGGCATTGGCCGACGCGGTGAACATCCCGCGCGCTTCCAGCCTGAAAGCGTTAACCACCTTTACCGGCCTGGCGCACCGCTTCCAGCTGGTGCATGAAGCCAACGGTGTGCGCTGGATTAACGATTCCAAAGCCACCAACGTTGGCAGCACCGAAGCGGCGCTGAATGGCCTGCAGGTAAAAGGAACCTTGTGGCTGCTGCTGGGCGGCGACGGCAAGTCGGCTGATTTCAGCCCGCTGGCGCGCTATCTGCAAGGCGACAGCGTGAAGCTGTTCTGTTTTGGGCGTGATGGCGATGCGTTAGCGGCACTGCGTCCGGAGATTGCCACGCGCACAGAAACCATGCAGCAGGCGATGACGCAAATTGCCGCACAGGTAAAAGCGGGCGATATGGTGCTGTTATCACCGGCCTGCGCCAGCCTCGACCAGTTCCGTAATTTTGAACAGCGCGGCGATCAGTTCGCGCAACTGGCGAAGGAGTTAAGCTGATGCGCATTCCTGGAGCCGGTATCGCCAACTATCTGTCAATGCGCCTGCGCGATTGGGTGATGGGCGCGCGCGACAATGATGATGCGCCGGTGGTGCTGTACGACCGCACGCTGCTGTGGCTGACCTTTGGGCTGGCGCTGATCGGTTTTGTGATGGTGACGTCGGCGTCAATGCCGGTTGGTCAACGTCTGAACGAAGATCCGTTCTACTTTGCCAAGCGTGATGCGTTCTATATCGCTTTGGCGTTCGGCATGGCGCTGGTGACCTTGCGCATCCCGATGGATTTCTGGCAGCGCTACAGCAACGTGATGCTGATGGTGTCCGTGGTGATGCTGCTGATCGTATTGGTCGTCGGTAGCTCGGTGAACGGTGCATCGCGCTGGATTGCCCTTGGCCCGCTGCGTATTCAGCCAGCCGAGCTTTCGAAGTTGACGCTGTTCTGCTATCTCGCCAGTTATCTGGTGCGCAAAGTCGAAGAGGTGCGTAACAACTTCTGGGGCTTCTGTAAGCCGATGGGCGTGATGGTGGTGCTGGCCGTGCTGCTGCTGGCGCAGCCGGATCTCGGTACCGTCGTTGTGCTGTTTGTTACCACGTTGGCGATGCTGTTCCTCGCCGGGGCGAAAATGTGGCAGTTCCTGGCGATCATCGGCTCCGGTATTTTTGCCGTGGTGCTGCTGATCATCGCCGAACCGTACCGTATGCGCCGTGTGACCTCCTTCTGGAACCCGTGGGAAGATCCCTTCGGCAGCGGCTACCAGCTGACGCAATCGTTGATGGCGTTTGGGCGCGGTGAGTTCTGGGGCCAGGGCTTAGGCAACTCGGTACAGAAACTGGAATATCTGCCGGAAGCACATACCGACTTTATCTTCTCCATCATCGGTGAAGAGTTGGGTTATGTCGGTGTGGTTTTAGCGCTGTTGATGGTATTCTTCGTCGCTTTTCGCGCGATGTCGATTGGTCGCCGTGCTCTGGAGATCGATCAGCGCTTCTCAGGCTTCCTCGCTTGCTCAATTGGCGTGTGGTTTAGCTTCCAGGCGCTGGTTAACGTGGGTGCGGCCGCAGGTATGCTGCCAACCAAAGGTCTGACGCTGCCGCTGATCAGTTACGGTGGTTCGAGTCTGATCATCATGTCGACCGCCATCGTGTTTTTAATGCGCATAGATTATGAAACGCGTCTGGCTAAAGCGCAGGCGTTTACCCGAGGTGCACGATGAGTGGCAAACGGCTGATGGTCATGGCAGGCGGTACTGGCGGACATGTGTTCCCCGGTCTGGCCGTTGCCCATCACCTGATGGAACAAGGCTGGCAGGTACGCTGGCTGGGAACCGCTGACCGAATGGAAGCGGATTTGGTGCCTAAACACGGTATTGAAATTGATTTTATCCGCATCAGCGGTTTACGCGGTAAAGGCGTAAAAGCGCAGTTGCTGGCACCGGTGCGCATCTTCAATGCATGGCGCCAGGCGCGTCGCATCATGAAGAGCTGGCAGCCGGATGTGGTGCTGGGAATGGGCGGCTACGTTTCGGGCCCCGGCGGCTTAGCGGCGTGGAGCTGCGGTATTCCGGTGGTGCTGCATGAGCAGAACGGCATTGCCGGACTGACCAACAAGTGGCTGGCGAAAATCGCCACCAAAGTGATGCAGGCGTTTCCTGGCGCGTTTCCAAATGCTGAAGTGGTTGGCAATCCGGTGCGTACCGATGTGTTAGCGCTGCCGTTACCGGCAGAGCGACTGAGCGCACGTTTCGGCCCGATTCGCGTGCTGGTAGTCGGCGGCAGCCAGGGCGCGCGCATCCTCAACCAGACCGTGCCGCAAGTGGCCGCAGAGTTGGGTGAAGCCATTACGGTTTGGCATCAAACCGGCAAAGGCGGACTGGAAACCGTGCAGCAGGCTTACCGCGCAGCGGGCCAGCCGCAGCACAAAGTCACCGAGTTTATCGATGACATGGCCGAAGCTTACGCCTGGGCCGATGTGGTGGTGTGCCGTTCGGGCGCATTGACGGTAAGCGAAGTGGCGGCCGCAGGTTTACCGGCGATTTTCGTGCCGTTTCAGCACAAAGATCGTCAGCAGTACTGGAATGCGTTGCCGCTGGAAAAAGCGGGTGCCGCCAAAATTTTCGAGCAGCCGCAGTTCACCGCGGCTGTGGTAGCGGACACGCTGCGTCACTGGGATCGCACCACATTGTTGGCGATGGCAGAAAAAGCCCGTCAGGTCGCGATTCCCGATGCAACCGAGCGGGTTGCAAATGAAGTGGCGCGCGTCGCGAAGTAAATTAATCGGCCAGTTGATTTGGCCCGTACCTTTAGCAGGTACAAACGGGAAAAACAGGTAATTGAAACAGATGAATACACAACAATTGGCAAAACTGCGTTCTATTGTGCCCGAGATGCGTCGCGTCCGGCACATTCACTTTGTCGGCATCGGCGGTGCTGGCATGGGCGGTATTGCCGAGGTGTTGGCGAACGAAGGCTATCACATCAGCGGTTCTGATCTGGCGCCGAACGCGGTGACACAGCATCTGGCTGCGCTGGGCGCGACGATTTATTTCAACCATCGTCCGGAAAACGTCACCGATGCCAGCGTTGTCGTGGTGTCGACAGCCGTGGCGCAGGATAACCCTGAACTGGTTGCCGCCCGTGAGCAGCGTATTCCCGTGATTCGTCGCGCTGAAATGTTGGCTGAACTGATGCGTTTCCGTCACGGCATTGCCGTTGCGGGCACGCACGGTAAAACCACCACCACCGCGATGGTGACCAGCATTTACGCGGAAGGCGGACTGGATCCCACGTTTGTTAATGGTGGATTAGTTAAAGCCGCAGGTACGCATGCGCGCCTGGGCAGCAGCCGTTATCTGATTGCTGAAGCAGATGAAAGTGATGCGTCCTTCCTGCATCTGCAACCGATGGTGGCAATTGTCACCAACATCGAAGCGGATCACATGGACACCTATCAGGGCGATTTTGAGAACCTGAAGCAGACGTTCATTAACTTCCTGCACAACCTGCCGTTCTACGGACGCGCGGTGATGTGCGTCGATGATGCGGTGATTCGTGACCTGATTCCGCGCGTAGGCCGCCAGGTGACAACCTACGGCTTCAGCGATGATGCGGATGTGCGTATCGAGAATTACGAGCAGCGTGGCGCACAAGGGCACTTCACCATTATCCGTCAGGATAAGCCGGTGCTAAAAGTGACGCTGAACGCGCCTGGCCGTCATAACGCCCTGAACGCGGCTGCAGCGGTAGCTGTTGCCAGCGAAGAAGGCATTGAAGATAACGCGATTCTGGCCGCGCTGGAGAGCTTCCAGGGCACTGGACGCCGCTTTGACGTGCTGGGCGAGTTCGATACCGCCGCCGTCAACGGTAATCCAGGCAGTGCGATGCTGGTCGACGATTATGGCCATCATCCCACCGAAGTGGATGTCACCATCAAAGCCGCACGTGCGGGCTGGCCTGAGAAAAAACTGGTGATGGTGTTCCAACCGCATCGTTACACGCGTACGCGTGACCTGTTTGATGATTTCGCTAATGTGCTGTCGCAGGTGGATGTGTTGCTGATGCTGGATGTTTATCCGGCGGGTGAAGCGGCGATTCCCGGCGCTGACAGCCGCTCGCTGTGCCGCGCGATTCGTAACCGTGGCAAGGTTGATCCGATTCTGGTCTCTGAGCATGACGCGCTGCCAGATGCGCTGGCGCCGTTGCTGTCGGGCGACGATCTGGTGATCGTGCAGGGCGCAGGCAACATCGGCAAGATCGCCCGCAAGCTGGCCGAAAACGAATTACAGCCTGCCGTTAAGACGGAGGCGCGCCATGACTGAGAAGGTTGCAGTATTGATGGGCGGCACCTCGGCAGAGCGAGACGTGTCGCTGATGTCCGGTGCGGCGGTGCTGGCCGGACTGCGTGAAATGGGCATTGATGCGCATGCGGTTGATACGCGTGATGTGTCGGTGCTGGACCTGAAACAACAAGGCTTCGCTAAAGCGTTTATTGCTTTGCACGGTCGTGGTGGTGAAGACGGCACGCTGCAAGCGGTGCTGGAGTTCCTGCAACTGCCCTATACCGGCAGCGGCGTGATGGCTTCTGCCATCACCATGGACAAACTGCGCAGCAAATTGCTGTGGCAGGGCAGGGGATTGCCATCAGGCAAATTTGTCTGGCTGACACGTCAGCAGCATGAACAAGGTTTAGACGCGGCTACCACCAAAGCCATTGAGGCGCTGGGCTTACCGCTGTTTGTAAAGCCAAGCTGCGAAGGTTCTAGCGTCGGTATCAGCCGCGTGAACCATGCGGATGCATTACCCGCGGCGCTTGAAGAAGCCTTTCGTCATGATGATGACGTGCTGATCGAAGCTTATCTGAACGGCGCAGAGTACACCGTGGGCATTGTAGGTAAGCAAATTCTGCCTTCCATCAGAATTAAAACCGCCAGCGAGTTCTATGACTATGAAGCTAAATACATTTCTGACGATACTGAATACTTCTGCCCGAGCGGTTTAAGCGCCGAGCGGGAAGCAGTATTGCAGACGTTGGTGTGGGCAGCCTGGCGCGCGTTAGGTTGCAGCGGCTGGGGCCGCGTGGACGTGATGGCTGACGGTGAGGGCAATTTCCAGTTGCTGGAAGTGAATACTTCACCCGGCATGACCAGCCACAGCTTAGTGCCGATGGCCGCGAAGCAAGCGGGATATAGCTTCCCGCAGCTGGTGGCGCGTATTCTGGAGCTGGCTGACTGATATGTCTCAGGCAGCGATACGAGTACGCAATCGCGAACCTCAGGAGCGGACACGCTCCGGGCGTAGCAACGGTGCGCGACTGTTTGGCATGGTGTTCCTGCTGATTGTGCTGGGCATTATGGTGGCGGGCGGCCTCGTGGTGCTGAAGTGGATGAATGACGCGTCACGCTTGCCGTTATCGAAGCTGGTGGTGACCGGGCAAACCCACTACACCACGCATGATGATATTCGTCAGGCCATTTTATCGCTTGGCGCGCCGGGGACCTTCATGTCGCAGAACGTGGATATCATCCAGCAGCAGATTGAGCGTTTACCCTGGATTAAGCAGGTCAGTGTGCGCAAGCAGTGGCCTGATGAGCTGAAGATAAATCTGGTGGAGTATGTTCCGGTTGCACGCTGGAATGACTCACATATGGTGGACGCCGATGGCGTCTCCTTCAGCGTCCCGGCCAGTCACGTTGGCAAAGAAACGTTGCCGATGCTGTACGGTCCGGAAGGCAGTGAAAACGAGGTGTTAGCCGGCTATCACACCATGAGTGATGTGTTAAAGGCTAACAAGTTTACCCTGAAGGTCGCGTCGATGACGGCGCGGCGCTCGTGGCAATTAGTGACCAGTGACGATGTGCGCATCGAATTAGGTCGTAGCGATACCATGAAGCGTCTGAACCGTTTTATTGAGCTTTATCCGGATTTGCAGCAGCAGGGCCAGAGTCAGAACCAGCGCATCACGTACGTTGATTTGCGCTACGATTCGGGCGCCGCAGTCGGTTGGGCCGCTGCACCGATAGAGCCACAGGACAGTAATCAGCAACAGAACCAGGCACAGGCTAAACCACAATGATCAAGGCAACGGACAGAAAACTGGTAGTAGGACTCGAAATTGGCACCGCGAAGGTGTCCGCCCTGGTTGGGGAAATTCTGCCCGATGGTATGGTCAATATTATTGGGGTGGGCAGTTGCCCGTCTCGCGGCATGGATAAAGGCGGCGTAAACGATCTGGAATCGGTGGTGAAATGCGTACAGCGCGCCATCGATCAGGCTGAATTGATGGCGGATTGCCAGATTTCATCGGTCTACCTTGCTTTATCGGGCAAACATATCAGTTGCCAGAACGAAATCGGGATGGTTCCGATTTCGGAAGAGGAAGTGACTCAGGATGATGTAGAGAACGTGGTGCATACGGCGAAATCCGTTCGCGTACGTGATGAGCATCGTATTCTGCATGTCATTCCGCAGGAATATGCCATCGATTATCAGGAAGGCATCAAGAATCCAGTGGGACTTTCCGGCGTGCGTATGCAGGCGAAAGTACATTTGATCACCTGCCACAACGATATGGCAAAAAATATTGTCAAAGCCGTTGAACGTTGCGGCCTGAAAGTTGACCAATTGATTTTTGCCGGGTTGGCATCCAGTTTCTCAGTCCTGACGGAAGATGAACGTGAGCTGGGCGTCTGTGTTGTTGATATCGGTGGCGGTACAATGGATATCGCTGTCTATACTGGCGGTGCACTGCGTCACACCAAAGTGATCCCGTATGCCGGGAACGTGGTAACCAGCGATATCGCATACGCTTTTGGTACACCGCCGACCGACGCAGAAGCGATTAAAGTGCGTCACGGTTGTGCATTGGGCTCGATTGTCGGCAAAGACGAAAATGTCGAAGTGCCGAGCGTAGGTGGACGTCCACCACGTAGCCTGCAGCGTCAAACGCTGGCTGAAGTGATTGAGCCGCGTTACACCGAACTGTTGAATCTGGTCAACGACGAGATTCTGCAATTACAGGAGCAGCTGCGCCAGCAAGGCGTGAAACATCATCTGGCGGCCGGTATCGTGCTGACCGGTGGTGCGGCGCAGATTGAAGGTTTGGCAGCCTGCGCACAGCGCGTGTTCCACACGCAAGTGCGCATCGGACAGCCGCTTAACATCACCGGCCTGACGGATTATGCGCAGGAGCCGTATTACTCTACGGCGGTTGGCCTGCTGCATTACGGCAAAGAGTCACACATGAACGGTGATGCAGAAACGGAAAAACGTGCTTCAGTGGGCAACTGGTTCAAGCGAATCAACAGCTGGCTGAAGAAAGAGTTTTAATTTTTGAAAAAGGAGATCATGCTGGCAATGTTTATGATCTCCAGGCGACAGGCACATAACGGAGAGAAATCATGTTTGAACCTATGGAATTAACCAATGACGCGGTGATTAAAGTCATCGGCGTCGGCGGTGGCGGTGGCAACGCCGTAGAGCACATGGTACGCGAGCGTATCGAAGGTGTGGAATTCTTCGCTGTAAACACCGACGCGCAAGCGTTGCGTAAGACAGCGGTCGGCCAGACGATCCAGATCGGGACCAATATCACTAAAGGTCTTGGTGCAGGTGCGAACCCAGAAGTGGGCCGTAACTCTGCAGAAGAGGATCGCGAAGCACTGCGTGCTGCGCTGGATGGTGCAGACATGGTGTTCATCGCAGCGGGCATGGGCGGCGGTACCGGTACCGGTGCAGCGCCAGTTGTGGCTGAAGTGGCAAAAGATTTGGGTATCCTGACCGTTGCGGTGGTGACTAAGCCATTCAACTTTGAAGGCAAAAAGCGTATGGCTTTTGCTGAGCAGGGTATCGCTGAACTGTCTAAGCATGTCGATTCACTGATCACTATTCCAAACGACAAGCTGCTGAAAGTTCTGGGTCGCGGTATTTCTCTGTTGGATGCGTTCGGCGCAGCCAACGACGTATTGAAAGGCGCAGTGCAGGGTATCGCTGAACTGATTACGCGTCCTGGCCTGATGAACGTCGACTTCGCGGACGTGCGTACCGTGATGTCAGAAATGGGTTACGCCATGATGGGTTCAGGCGTGGCATGTGGTGAAGATCGTGCGGAAGAAGCGGCAGAAATGGCGATCTCTTCTCCACTGTTGGAAGACATCGATTTGTCTGGCGCGCGCGGCGTGCTGGTCAACATCACTGCGGGCTTCGACCTGCGTCTTGATGAGTTCGAAACCGTGGGTAACACCATCCGTGCCTTCGCTTCTGACAACGCAACCGTAGTTATCGGTACTTCTCTGGATCCAGAGATGAACGACGAACTGCGTGTGACTGTAGTTGCAACCGGCATCGGCATGGATAAGCGTCCGGAAATCACTCTGGTGACCAACAAACCGGCCACTCAGCCAGTGATGGATCATCGCTACCAGCAGCACGGCATGGCGCCGCTGCCGCAGGAGCAAAAACCGGCTGCGAAAGTGGTGAATGACCAACCGGCGGCATCCAGCAAAGAACCCGATTACCTTGATATTCCAGCCTTCTTGCGTAAGCAGGCAGACTAAGAATATCCCGAGAATTGGGATTCTCCGCTCTTTGTGCTAAAGTATTCGCCCGCTGGTAATTTATACTGGCGGTCGGACAGGTAATATTGCGAGATAAAGCGATGATCAAACAAAGGACATTAAAACGTATTGTTCAGGCGACTGGTGTCGGTTTGCATACCGGCAAGAAAGTCACACTGACGTTACGCCCTGCGTCGGCTAACACCGGGGTCATCTATCGTCGCACTGACTTGAATCCACCGGTAGATTTCCCGGCTGATGCAAAATATGTGCGCGACACCATGCTGAGTACTTGCCTGGTGAATGATGAAGGCGTGCGTATTTCAACAGTTGAACACCTGAACGCCGCATTGGCGGGCTTGGGCATCGACAACATTATTGTTGAAGTTGATGCACCGGAAATCCCGATTATGGATGGCAGTGCCGCGCCTTTTGTCTATCTGCTGATGGACGCAGGCATCGAAGAGCTGAACAGCGCGAAGAAATTCGTACGCGTTAAGCAAACGGTGCGTGTGGAAGATGGCGATAAGTGGGCCGAGATCAAACCGTATAACGGTTTCTCACTCGACTTTACTATCGACTTCAAACATCCAGCGATCGACTCAAGCTCGCAGCGTTACCAGCTCAACTTCTCGGCTGAGAACTTTGTTCGCCAAATCAGCCGTGCGCGCACTTTTGGCTTTATGCGTGAAATCGAATATCTGCAGTCTAAAGGCCTGTGCCTGGGCGGTAGTTTAGATTGTGCGATTGGCCTCGATGATTTCCGCGTATTAAACGAAGACGGTCTGCGCTTTGAAGACGAATTTGTTCGTCATAAAATGCTCGATGCGATCGGTGACCTGTTCATGTGCGGCCACAATGTTATTGGCGCGTTTACCGCCTTTAAATCGGGCCATGCGTTGAACAACAAGTTGCTGCAAGCGGTTCTGGCTAAGCAAGAAGCCTGGGAATGGGCGACCTTCGAAGATGAAGCTGAACTGCCACTGGCATTCAAAGCACCAAATTTAGTTCTGGCGTAAGTCAGACATAAAACGGCAGGTTTCGCTGACACCCTCTCCGGTCAGTTGAACCTGCCGTTTTTTATTGCCTCATTTTTAATCCTGCCAAACCGATCTCAATTCGCTGTAGCAACTGGCGAAACCCTGTACAAAAAAACGTGAATTCCGCCGAAGCCCCTTTAATCACTGGTGTCGAAGCCGCACATAAGTGCTATCATCTGGCGCTCATATAAGCTGGGTAACGCAGATTTTTGCTACCGCTTTATCACTTTATTCAATGCATTGTGGACGGATTGTGATCGGGATTTTCTCACGCTGGCGACAATTAGGCAGACGCTATTTCTGGCCACATCTCCTGTTGGGGATGGTGGCGGCCAGTTTAGGTTTGCCTGCCTGCGCGCAAAGTTCTGAGCCCAAAGCAAATGATTCGCCGATCAGCAGCCTGTTTGTCGGCAATGTTGTCCACTTTGATCACCTGATTCGTCTGCAGGAAAGCGCGCGTCGACCGAATTTCAACGTCGATTACTGGCACCAGCATGCGATTCGCACGGTTATTCGCCACCTTTCCTTTAGCATGACGCCGCCCGCTCAGGCGGAGGCCGATCAAGCTGTGCCGCTGGCGGCACAAAAGCTGGCGTTGATTGGTTCGCTTCAGGCGCTACTGACTTCTCCGGCGCAAGCGCTGACTGTTGTCGAACCGCAACAAAACCTGCGAGACAACGAACCACAAATCCTTTCCTCTGCTGATTGGCAGGCTGCTATTCATGGCATCCGCGCCGGGCCTTTCATTGCTTAACTGCTAACGTTTTTTCCACATCCTGTATCAGATTTTGCAGTCCGTGAGCTCACGGCTGAATTGAGAAAAATTTATCATGTTAATCAAATTGTTAACTAAAGTATTCGGCAGCAGCAATGATCGTACTCTGCGCCGTATGCGCAAAATCGTCGACGTCATCAATAAGATGGAGCCGGATTTCGTTAAGCTCTCTGACGATGAACTGAAAGCGAAAACTGACCTGTTCCGCGAGCGCCTGAAAAAAGGCGAAAGCCTTGAGAGCCTGATTCCTGAAGCCTTTGCCACCGTACGTGAAGCAAGTAAGCGCGTATTCGGTATGCGTCACTTTGATGTGCAGCTGATTGGCGGCATGGTGCTCAACGAGCGCTGCATCGCAGAGATGCGTACCGGTGAAGGTAAAACCCTGACCGCGACCTTGCCCGCTTACCTCAACGCGCTAAGCGGCAAAGGCGTGCACGTTGTTACCGTCAACGACTATCTGGCGCAGCGTGACGCCGAAAATAACCGTGCACTGTTTGAATTCCTTGGGCTGACCATCGGGATTAACCTGCCAAACATGCCAGCCGTGGCGAAGCGTGCAGCTTATGCCGCTGACATCACCTACGGCACCAACAACGAATACGGCTTCGACTACCTGCGCGACAACATGGCGTTCAGCCCGGAAGAGCGCGTGCAGCGTAAATTGCATTACGCTTTGGTGGATGAAGTCGACTCAATCCTGATCGATGAAGCACGTACGCCACTGATCATCTCTGGTCCGGCGGAAGACAGCTCTGAGCTGTATACCAAAGTTAACAAGATCATCCCGCATCTGGTGCGTCAGGAAAAAGAAGACTCTGAAACCTTCCAGGGCGAAGGCGATTTCTGGGTTGATGAAAAAGCGCGCCAGGCACACATGAGCGAGCGCGGCCTGGTAAAAGTTGAAGAGCTGCTGGTTAGCCAAAACATCATGGTAGAAGGCGAGTCACTCTACTCACCGACCAACATTATGCTGATGCACCACGTTACCGCGGCGCTGCGTGCTCATGCACTCTTCACCCGCGATGTTGATTACATCGTTAAAGATGGCGAAGTGGTCATCGTTGATGAACACACCGGTCGTACCATGCAAGGTCGCCGCTGGTCAGATGGTCTGCATCAGGCGGTTGAAGCGAAAGAAGGCGTGGAAATCCAGAATGAAAACCAGACGCTGGCTTCCATTACCTTCCAGAACTACTTCCGTATCTACGAGAAACTCGCCGGTATGACCGGTACCGCGGATACCGAAGCGTTCGAATTCAGCTCCATCTACAAGCTCGACACTATCGTGGTGCCAACCAACCGTCCGATGGTGCGTAAAGATATGGCCGATTTGGTCTACATGACCGAGAAAGAGAAGATTGATGCCATTATCGAAGACATCCGTGCCTGTACTGCCAAAGGGCAGCCGGTGTTGGTGGGTACCATTTCGATTGAGAAATCTGAAGTCGTTTCCAGCGAACTGACGCGCGCCGGTATTAAACACAGCGTACTGAACGCCAAATTCCACGCCAGCGAAGCGGATATCGTTGCTCAGGCGGGTCAACCTGCAGCGGTTACTATCGCAACCAACATGGCCGGTCGTGGTACCGATATCGTGCTGGGCGGTAGCTGGCAGGCTGAGCTTGCCGCGATGGACGAGCCAACCGAAGAGCAGATTCAGGCGATGAAAGAGGCGTGGAAACTGCGTCACGATGCGGTGCTGGCTGCGGGCGGTCTGCACATCATTGGTACTGAGCGTCACGAATCTCGCCGTATCGATAACCAGCTGCGTGGTCGTGCGGGTCGTCAGGGTGATGCCGGTTCTTCACGCTTCTATCTGTCGATGGAAGATGCATTGATGCGTATCTTCGCTTCAGATCGCGTATCAAACATGATGCGTAAACTGGGCATGAAGCCAGGCGAAGCAATTGAGCATCCATGGGTGACCAAAGCGATTGCCAACGCGCAGCGTAAAGTGGAAAGCCGCAACTTCGATATTCGTAAGCAGCTGCTGGAATACGATGACGTGGCTAACGATCAGCGTCGTGCCATCTACAGCCAGCGTAACGAACTGCTGGATGTGTCTGATGTGTCGGAAACCATCAACAGCATCCGCGAAGATGTCTACAAAACCACCATTGATACCTACATTCCGCCGCAGTCACTGGAAGAGATGTGGGATGTTGCCGGCCTGGAAGAGCGTCTGCGTAACGACTTCGATCTGAACCTGCCTATTGCTGAGTGGTTGGATAAAGAGCCCGATCTTCACGAAGAGACGCTGCGCGAACGCATCATGACCCACGCCGCGGAAAACTATGCTGCCAAAGAAGAAGTGGTTGGCGAAGAGATGATGCGTAACTTCGAGAAAGGCGTGATGCTACAAACGCTGGATTCGTTGTGGAAAGAGCATCTGGCGGCGATGGATTATCTGCGTCAGGGCATCCACCTGCGCGGTTATGCCCAGAAAGATCCTAAGCAGGAATACAAGCGTGAATCCTTCTCTATGTTTGCGGCGATGCTGGAGTCACTGAAATACGAAGTGATCAGCACCCTGAGCAAAGTTCAGGTGCGCATGCCAGAAGAAGTGGAAGCGATGGAACAGCAGCGCCGTGAAGAAGCTGAGCGTTTAGCGCAACAGCAGCAGTTGAGCCACGTTGATGATGCCACCGCTGCAGCCGAAGCGTTAGCCGCACAAGGCGGGGAACGTAAAGTGGGCCGTAATGATCTCTGCCCATGTGGTTCCGGCAAAAAATATAAACAGTGCCACGGTCGTCTGGCCTGATAAAAAAGGAGCCTTCGGGCTCCTTTTTTTTGCCAAAGATTTAGCGTGTTATCGCCATTAGTTTCTCTTCGTTTAGGCGCACACCATGATACGGCAACGTCACCAGCAGACCATCCGGTAAGCCAGCTCGCTTCAACAGCGCCCGGCTTTGGAACAGGAGTTGATGGTAATTATTATCGCTGATGCTCGGATAACTCTCATTCCACACTGTGGCAATAATCTGGCGCTTTGAGGTAATGCGCAGCAACAGACAGGAGAAGAATCGTTTTTGCGATTCATTCAACGAAATAACTTTGTGTTCAGGCCACCATGTTAAGGTGTTCTTAGCGCTGTCTAACGTCAGGATGTCATGAAATACCAGATGGCGTAGGGCATGTAATTGTTCCGGCGTATTTTGCGCCAGAAACGTTGTTTCTTTGAATTCCATAGGTAGTCGGGTTTGGCAGAAGAAAGTGGCTGCGAGTATTCCCAACATTCCCGGTTGCGATCCTTACGACATGTCTTAATCACTGGCTTTTGTGCTGCGCGAGGCGTCACTTTCCTCTCAACGGTTAACATCACTCCATGACTGATTTACACTCAGCGCTCATTTATTAAAAGCGGAATCCAGCTTATGAAACACCTGCAGGTTGCGGTGGGCATCATTCGCAATACAGAACGTCAAATCTTCCTTGCCCAGCGTGCGGCAAGCTCCTATATGGCGAATAAGTGGGAGTTTCCTGGCGGAAAAATTGAACAAGATGAATCTGCCGAGCAGGCGCTCAAGCGTGAGCTGATGGAAGAAACCGGTATCGAAGTCACAGCGGCAAGCGCGATTGGCCAGGCCGACCACAGTTATGAAGATCTGCGCGTTACGCTGCATTTCTTCCTGGTTGAAGGCTGGAACGGCGAACCTTATGGTCGTGAAGGTCAGCCGCAGCGTTGGGTCGAACAGCAGGATTTGGTCGCGGATGAATTTCCGCCTGCGAACCATGAACTGATCAGCCGATTAGTGGCTGGCGAGATTTAAGTGAAGGGGCGCTAAGCCCCTTACTTTTACTGCTGTTCTTCGCTCCAGTCATCGCTGTCCATCTGGTCACCGCTGCTGGGAATGCGTTTCTCTTCTGCTGCCCATTCACCTAAATCAATCAGCTGGCAGCGTTTACTGCAGAATGGCCGCCACGGGCTCAACTCATCCCAAATCACATCGCAACGACAGTTGGGGCAAGGTACGGTAATCATCTCTTCCGGCATAACTTCCTCTAACAACAAGCTAATTCAAAATTCAGTCGGGCTGGTACTTCTCCGCGTTCGCTGTCTAACGGCAGGAAACGAATCGCATAACGACTTTTGTGGCCCGAGACTTGCGGATACAGCGCGTCTTCCAGGGTTAATTGCAGGCGCAGCAAATCGGATCCTTCGGCGTTATCCTGATAAAAGCCATTGAGGCTGGTTTGATGACGAAATACGCCAGACTGGCGCACCAAATCGAGGATCATCGTCAAACTATTGCGCAGCGGATTCAGAGATTCCAGCCAGCCATTCACCTGAACATCCCGCACCACTTGCTCCTGATGCAGCCAGATATGCAGGCTTGGTAGATCGAAACTGCAGCAGCCGCCGGGAATACTCAAACGCTGACGTACCAGAGCAACCAGGCGATCTTCACGTAACTGTTGGCCCATGCGCGGTGCCGCCATGAGTTCGCTTGAGCATTGCTTCAACTGCTGACGCAGATTATTCACACGCAGTTCATCAATGCCTGGCACATCCAGCCACGCGCGCAATTTTTGCTGTTGGCGCTCCAGCTCTTTTAGCAATTCAGTGCGCATATCCCCGCGCTCAAAAATATCCAGTAAATCGCTAAGGATGCGGAAAGCGCCAAGTGCCGATACTGAACCGCTAACCGGCACCGTTTCATGCAGCTGATCAATCAGATATTCGACGCGCAGCCAGGTGCGCATCTTCTCATTCAAAGGGTGTTCAAACAGAACAACTGTGCTCATGATGTTAATCCTTTCCGGTTGCTGCCAGGCGTAGATAGCGCTGGTGAAGCTCAGCAACGCGCGGTAGCACCTGTTCAGGCGTACCACTGTTATCAATGATGTCATCCGCACAGGCCTGACGCTGTTCGCGACTGGCCTGTGCGGCAAGAATATTTTTCGCCTGACTCAGCGAAATGCCATCCCGCTGTTGGGTGCGTTGCAACTGCGTGGCGGTATCCACATCCACAACTAACACGCGATCGGCCTGATGCTGTAAGCCGTTTTCGACCAACAGCGGCACCACCCAAAGCACATATGGTGAAGTAGCCAGTAACTTTAATTGTTGCGTGCGGGCGTTGATGAGTGGATGAAGCAACTGATTGAGCCAGTTTTTCTCTTGTGGCTGCTGGAAAATAATTTCACGAAGCCGTGCACGATAGAGCATGCCTTCTGCCGTCAGAATGGTATCTCCATGACGCTGAGCAATCGCCTTTAGGGCAGGCGTTCCGGGCTCAACAACTTCTCTGGCAATGACGTCAGCGTCAATAATATCAACGCCTAGCGCTGCGAAAGCGTTGGCAATAGTGGTTTTACCACTGCCAATGCCGCCGGTGAGCGCAACGGTATAAGGCATAGCGTTCTCGCAAAATTTATATCGTGAGCGGCGATCAACCACAGCAAGATGAGAGCATGATCACAATCAATTTTCTCAGCTAAATTTAAGGGATTGTAGCCTAAATAAAGTGAAATTCGCAGTCTTGTCGCGGAACGAATGGCGCGTATGATAACGACACTGGAGCCGTGAGCGCTACCCGAACCGCGGTTCGTCGTCACTAACCAGGATAATCAGCTATGCGCATTGAAGAAGATCTAAAACTGGGCTTTAAAGATGTTTTGATCCGCCCAAAACGTTCCACGTTGAAAAGCCGTTCCGAGGTTGAGCTGGAACGCACCTTCACTTTTAAACACTCAGGCTTGAACTGGAGTGGCATACCAATCATTGCCGCCAACATGGATACCGTCGGCACTTTCACGATGGCTGAAGCCCTGGCGAGTTTTAACGTACTGACCGCAGTGCATAAACATTACAGCGTGCAAGAGTGGCAGGCATTTGTGCAGCGCGCGCCAGCGGCGGTGCTGAGTCATGTGATGGTCTCATCCGGTACCTCAGAATCAGATTTCACGAAGTTATCCGCCATTCTGGCGTTATCACCGCAGCTCAATTTTATCTGCATCGACGTTGCTAACGGTTACTCTGAGCACTTCGTTCAGTTCCTGCTGCGCGTGCGTGAAAGCTTCCCAGGTAAAACTATCTGCGCAGGCAACGTGGTTACCGGCGAAATGGTGGAAGAGCTGATTTTGTCTGGCGCAGACATCGTCAAAGTGGGTATTGGCCCCGGCTCAGTGTGCACCACACGCGTGAAGACCGGCGTTGGTTATCCTCAGCTTTCTGCCGTTATCGAGTGCGCGGATGCCGCACACGGTTTAGGCGGACAGATCGTCAGCGACGGCGGCTGCTCGGTTCCAGGTGACATTGCCAAAGCTTTCGGGGGCGGTGCAGATTTCACCATGCTCGGCGGCATGCTTGCGGCACATGACGAGTGTGAAGGAACCATCGTTGAAGAGCAGGGCGAGAAATTTATGCTGTTCTATGGCATGAGCTCCGAATCTGCCATGAAACGCCACGTTGGCGGTGTCGCACAATATCGTGCGGCGGAAGGCAAAACTGTGCGGTTACCAGTGCGCGGCCCGGTTGAGGAGACGGTTAAAGATATCCTCGGCGGTTTACGTTCGGCCTGTACCTATGTGGGTGCAGAACGATTGAAAGAGCTGACGAAACGCACCACCTTTATCCGCGTCGCTGAACAAGAGAACCGTGTGTTCACTCGCTGATCTCAGACAACGGGCGCGCATCGCGCGTGCCCGTCATCGAATGGCATCGCCAAGACCAAATACCGGCAGATACATCGCAATCACTAATGTGCCAACAATCCCGCCTATTACCACCATCATCATCGGTTCCAGCGATGCCGCCAGAGCATCAGCGCGCGCTAATGTTTGCGCCTCATGCCACTCCGCCAGCCGTGCCAGCATCACATCTAACGCACCCGCTTCTTCGCCCACTCGGATTAGTTGGGCACAAAGGGGTGTAAATAGCAGATGCTGTTGCAGCGCCTGATGCAGCGGCGCACCCGCAGCGATGTGTTGCTGTAACTGAATGATGGCATCGCGCCACAGTCGCGATACCATCGTCACCTCAACCGCCTGCAGGCTTTGCAGCAAGGTTAAACCGGATTGCTGTGTAAGTTGCAGGATGGCGTAAATCTGGCTGAGCTGCCCGCCGCGCCACAGCGGTGATAGTAGTGGCATGCGCAGTAACCATTGATGTACGCGCTTTTGCCAGGGTACCGAACGTCGATAAGTCTGCTGCACAATCCCCGCTAATACGGCGCCTACCAGCGACAGCGGCAGCGCGGCCTTCTGCAGCAGTTCTGACAGCGACATCACCGCAGCAGTAAAAGCGGGCAGCGGCGCATCAAAGCTGGCATAGACAGAGACAAACTCCGGTAAAACAAACAGCAGCATGCCAGCACTGACCCCGAGCGCTACCAGCAAGATAAACAGGGGATAACGCAGCGCCTTCACCACTTTTTGCCGTAAGTATTGCTGCTTGCTTTGCTGCTGCGCCAGCTGGCGACAGCACTCGTCGAGCTGGCCGGTTAATTCACCCACTTGCATCAAAGCGGGAAACAGCGGGGGAAAGATCTGCGGCCACTCCTGCAAGGCTTGCGAGAAGGGCTCACCCGCGATGACGCGGCGCTGCAATCCCTTCAGTAATACCCGCCACCCGGCATGAGGGTGGCCTTCTGCTAGCAGAATCAGACTTTCCGCCAGCGGCAAGCCGGCCTTGAGCAGCGTCGCCAGTTGCCGCACCAGGTCGATTTTCTGTTGCCACTTCCAGTCGCGCGAACGCCAGCATTTTCCACGCTGCCAGTTCACCGGCAGCATGCCGCGCTCGGAGAGCTGATTGAGCAACGCATCCTGGCTGGCATTGAGTGATTCGCCTTCCTGCAGCACGCCCATGGTGTCAAGCGCCTGCCAGCGGAAATGATAGAGGTTAGCCATCGCCCAATCCCACCACGCGCTGCATCTCTTCAAAGGAAGTATCGCCGCGACTTACCGCTTCCAGCCCCGCAGCCAGCAACGTTTTCATTCCCTGCTCATTTGCCAGCGTTAGCAGATGTTCCAGCGGCATATCTGCCGAAATAGCATTCTGCAATTTGCTGGTTAGCGGCAAGACTTCAAACAGCGCCAGCCGCCCGTAATAGCCGGAGAAGCAGTGATCGCAGCCCGGCGCGCGCCAGGTTTGCAGCGTGCCCGGCCAGAGTTCGGCCGGCAGATGGGCGATAGCTTGTCCCGGCTGACGGCAATGCACGCATAAGCGTCTGACCAGACGCTGCGCCACCACCAACTGCAAAGCGGGACCCAGCAGATAACCGGGAATATCCATCTGGCGCAGGCGCGTCAGCGTTTCAGCGGTCGAGTTGGTATGCAGTGTGGAAAGCACCAGATGGCCGGTCTGCGCTGCTTTAACTGCGATGCTGGCCGTCTCGGCATCACGGATTTCCCCCACCATAATCACATCGGGATCCTGGCGCAGCAGTGCGCGCAGCACACGATTGAAATCAAGTCCGCTGCGCGGCTGGATCTGCGTTTGATTAATGCCATCCAGCGGGATCTCAACCGGATCTTCCACGCTACATACATTTTTCTCCGGCACGTTAAGCGCGCTTAACCCGCTATAAAGCGTGAAGGTTTTACCGCTGCCGGTCGGGCCGGTAACCAGAATCAAACCCTGCGGTTTCGCCAGCGCGTTTTTCAGTAACCGCAGCTGTGCTGCGGGCATGCCGAGTTTATCGAGGGTGATGGCGCTGTTTTCACTTTGCAGCAGCCGCACCACGGCTTTTTCACCCTGGCTTACCGGCAGCGTTGAGAGTCGAAACGCCGCCAGTTTGTCCTCTATTTCCAGCGTAAACTGTCCGTCCTGCGGCAGACGCCGTTCGGCGATATCCAATCCACCGAGGATTTTCAGGCGCGCCAGAATCGCAGCGGGTTGTGCTTCAGAAGTTTGAGGCAGTTTATGCAACACGCCATCGATGCGCAGGCGCACCCGCAATCCATGGCGCTGCGGTTCAAAATGCACATCTGAGGCGCGGCGCTGAATGGCCTGGCGCAAAATCTGATCGACCGCGTTAATCGCTGACTCAGCGCTGGCATGTTCACGCGGTGCTGCGGCGGCATCCGGTTCGTGCAGCAACTGCTCAAGCCGTGCGGCAGGCCAGCACTCGACTTCCACCTTGCACTGGCTGGCGAACTGTAGCGCTTCCAGCAGCAGCGGATCGGGCGTGTCGGCTACCGCTACGCGCAGTAGCGTGGCGTCATGGTGCAGAATCACCGCCTGATAACGGGCGCACAAGGCTTGCAGCGCACTATTAGGATTGTCCATCAGTTGGCATCCTTGTCGGCAAAGCGGAACTGCTCGAGGCAGCTATCGCGCAGGCTGCTGTTATCGCTGGTACAAGTGCGTTGCCAGCTCAACGTGCCATCCGTTGCGCTCCAAATCGGCAGCATTTCGACCGTTAATCCGCTGAGACTTTCCTGTCCGGTCAGGTTGATGGTTCCGTTGACCACGCTGAGCGTTGCCACATAGCGCGAACCTTTGGCCACAGGAATACCGCGTTGTCCTGCCTGACACTGCGCTGGTCCGCCGCGCTCAATGGCACAGAGTTCTACTGCTGTTTTGTACGGCACCATGGTTTGCAGCATGTCGGTAAGCGCTGCGCGTTGCAGGTAGTTTTGATAGGCCGGTAAACCGATGGCGCTGAGAATGGCGACGATGCCAATCACAATCATCAATTCGATAAGGGTAAAACCGCGTTGTCTGTCCATAGTGAGGCTCCTTGTTGTGGAGCCGCTACGGTAGAAAAGGGCGAGAGAAAGCGGAAGTCAGGCCTGCGTGAGGCTGGAAAGCATCGCGCAGAGAATCATCAGGATTACAGCGGGGATAACAGCATTTTGGAAGCCAGCTCGCATATCTGCCGCACTAACCGGCGGCAGACGGAGGGCATTAAAGCTCGCGGAAACGCATCGACAGATCCAGCGCTTGCAGATGTTTGGTCAGCGCGCCAACAGAGACATAATCAACGCCGGTCTGGGCAATTTGTGGCAGCGTGGTTTCGGTTACGTTGCCGGAGACTTCCAGCAGCGCGCGCTTGTTGGTTAGCGCAACCGCTTCATGCATCATCTCAAGGCTGAAGTTGTCGAGCATGATGATGTCTGCCCCGGCATCGATGGCATCCTGCAGTTCCGCCAGCGATTCGACTTCAACTTCTACCGGCACATCCGGCGATAGCCACAGCGCTTTTTCCACGGCGTTACGCACCGAACCGCTGGCGATAATGTGGTTTTCTTTGATCAGGAAAGCATCCGACAGGCCTAAACGGTGATTGTTACCGCCACCGCACAGCACCGCATATTTCAGTGCGGTACGCAGGCCTGGCAAGGTCTTGCGTGTATCAAGCAGCTGGGTTTCGCTGCCTGCCAGCAGGGCGACATAACGGCTGACCTCGGTGGCCACGCCAGACAGCGTCTGCACGAAGTTGAGCGCGGTGCGTTCTGCGGTTAACAGCAGGCGCGCCGGGCCGGTAAGCTCGAACAGCAGCTGATCGGCAACCAGCGCTTGTCCATCTTCCACATGCCAGCTAACAGTGACTTTATTACCGAGCTGGATAAAGACTTCTTCCACCCAGCGTTTACCACAAAAAACACCGGCTTCACGGGTGATGACTTTTGCCACCGCCTGCTTTTCTGCCGGCAGCAGCAACGCGGTGATATCGCGATCCGCATCCACTTCGCCGCCTAAATCCTCCTGAAGCGCCCGGGCAACGGCTTCCGGGATATCCTGTTCTATACGTTTAATCAGTTCCTGACGGCGATGATCGGGATCGTAACGACGCGTTGCCATGGTTTTGCCACTCCACAAGACGAAATTTCGTGCGCTCACCTTAGCCTGATTTATCGACCATTGCCAGTTGCTAGCGGTGAAATGTTTAGTATCCTGAACTCGGCTGCGTCGGCGCATTAAGTCGCAAGTCTGCTGGGTGAAACATGTTATTCTCAGCCTGATTTTGCTTAGGATTTAACAGCATGAAACTGGAAGAGGGCTGGATTACCAGCGCGCGTAAAGTACCTTCACCACACTTCAATCAGCGTCCAAATGATGAAGTGCCCTCGCTGTTGGTGATTCACAACATCAGCTTACCGCCCGGTGAGTTTGGCGGGCCGTGGATCGATCGGTTGTTTACCGGCACGTTGCCTGCCGATGCGCATCCCTATTTTGCGGATATCGCCCATTTACGCGTGGCGGCGCACTGCTTAATTCGCCGCGACGGCGAGCTGGTGCAATACGTCTCTTTCGATCAGCGCGCCTGGCACGCCGGCGTGTCGCAGTATGAGGGGCGTGAAAGCTGCAACGATTTTTCCATGGGCATTGAACTGGAAGGCACTGATACGCTGCCCTATACCGATGCGCAGTACGCGACTTTGCAACAGGTGACTCACCTCCTGCTGCAGCACTATCCGTTGACGCCTGCGCGCATCACCGGCCATAGCGATATCGCACCAGAGCGGAAAACCGATCCCGGTTCCTCTTTTGACTGGTTGCGCTATAAAGAATCCATCAGGCAGGAGAATCCCTGAGACAGCAGGAGCGGGTATGACGTTGTTTAGCTTATTATTAGTTTTAGGTTGGGAACGCCTGTTTAAGTTGGGTGAGCATTGGCAACTGGACCATCGGCTGGAGCCGCTGTTTCGTGGCCGTCAGCGTTTTTCCCTGCTGCGCACGCTGATGATGACAGTGATAGCGATGCTGATCGTCTGGCTGGTGGTGTGGAGCCTGAAAGGCATCTTGTTTGGCGTGGCGCAACTGCTGTTCTGGATTTTGGTGGGATTACTGTGTATCGGCGCGGGTTCGGTGCGACTGCACTATCACAGCTATCTCAAAGCCGCGAGCCATGACGATGAAGCGGCGCATCAGGCGATGGCGGCCGAACTGACGCTGATTCACGGCGTGCCGGTTGAATGCAGCGAGCGCGAGTTCCTGCGTGAACTGCAGAACGCGCTGATTTGGATTAACTTCCGCTTCTATCTTGCGCCGCTGTTCTGGTTTGTGGTCGGTGGGCCTTACGGCCCGGTGCTGCTGGTGGGTTATGCGTTTCTGCGTGCCTGGCAGAGCTGGCTGGCGAAACATCAGTCGCCGCTGGCGCGCTCGCAGTCTGGCGTTGATCGTCTGCTGCACATTTTGGACTGGATCCCCGTGCGTTTGGCCGGCGTGGCTTACGCGCTGCTCGGTCACGGCGAACGTGCGCTGCCAGCATGGTTTGCCGCGCTGGGCGATCTGCATCGCCCGCAATATCAGGTGCTGACCAGCCTGGCGCAGTTCTCGCTGGCGCGTGATCCGCATATGGATAAAGTCGAAACGCCACGTGTTGCGGTGGCGTTGGCGAAACGTATTTCTCTGGTGCTGGTGGTGGTGGTCGCGCTGTTGACGATCTACGGCACGCTGGTGTGATCGGCTGGCGGCACGCCGAAATCCGGTGTGCCGTCTTCGCGCCAGTCGAAGTATTTCAAGCGCGTATGACGATTCGGATCCCACAGCGGATCGCCCTCAATTTCGGTGTAATTGCGCGCGTGATACACCAGTATCGCTCTTCCCGCTTCATCCACCGTAAAGCTGTTGTGTCCCGGTCCGTATTGCTGATTATCCCAACTGGTGGCAAATACCGGCCGCGCGGATTTATGCCATGCGCTGATGTTGAGCGGATCGGCCAACACATCAATGCTTAATATCCCCAGACAGTAATTTTCATCGGTCGCGCTGGCGGAATAGGTGACAAACAGCTTGTCGCCATGCTGAATCACCGCCGGTCCTTCGTTGACGCTGAATCCCGCGCACTCCCATTCATACTCCGGTCGGCTCAGCATCAGCGGAGCGCTTTTTAGCGTCCACGGGTTGAGCAACTCGGCGAGATACAGGTTGGAGTTTCCGGGAATCGCCGGATCTTTTTGCGCCCACAGATACCAGTGTTTGCCTTGATGGTGGAAGTAGGTGGCATCCAGTGAGAAGGAGTCGATGGGCGTATGCACGCGGCGGCAGGGCTGCCAGTTACCGCTCAGCGGATCGGCATCATTACACACCAGCGCATACATGCGGTGCTGGAACAGGCCATCTTTTATCGCTCGCGTCGGTGCGGCGGCGAAATAGATCACCCATTGCCCGTTGATGTGATGCAGTTCTGGCGCCCAGATCAGCGCGCTAAACGGGCCGGTATCCGGTTTGTGCCACACCGTTACCGCTTCTGCCTCAATCAGGCCAGCTAGCGTCGAGGCATAGCGAATCTCCAGTCGGTCATATTCCGGTACCGAGGCGATAAAATAGTAGCCATCGGCATGGCGCAGAATAAAGGGATCGGCGCGTTGAGTAATAAAAGGATTGGGCCAGCTCATTTGATCTCTCCAGGTTGCGCAGTTGCAGAGGACGCGATAGGGGATACGTGATGTGAATGGGCGCGGCGCAGCGCCAGATCGGCCTGAATCGTACGCATTAAGTTGCGATCCACTTTCATTAAACGCACGACGCCGGCGGTGATCAGATATCCCACGCCCGGGATCACCGTGAACAGCAGCATGATGCCGTTAATCGCGTTGGGGGCCTGCTGTTTTGCGCCCGCATCGTAGCCGTAAATCGACAGCAGGAAACCGACCATCGCCCCCGCAACCGCCAGCCCTACTTTGAGGAAGAACAGGTTGCCGGAGAAGCTCATGCCGGTGATGCGTTTGCCGGTTTTCCATTCGCCGTAATCATCCACGTCGGCCATCAGCGACCAGTGCAGCGGAGAAGGGATTTGATGCAGGATATTCAGCAGGAAGTAGGCGATCACCACCGCGACGGTGGCGTGCGGATCGATCCAGTAGAAGCCGCAGGAGAACAGCGCCAGCGCGATGTTGGTCCAGAAGAACACCTTGAGCTTGCACCAGCGATCGGTGAGGATTTTCGCCAGCGTGCTGCCGAACATCATGCCGATCACGCCAAGGCTGATAAACAGCGTGGCAAAGTGCGTTGATTGCCCCATCACCCAGGTGACGTAATACATGGTGGCGGCCATGCGGATAAAACCGGGGCAGACGTTGCAGAAGGTCAGCAGCAGAATGCGCACCCACTGATCGTTTTTCCACACGTCGCGCAGGTCTTGTTTCAAATCATCGTTGCTTGGCGTGGCCGGGCGAATGCGCTCGCGCACCGTAGCAAAGCAGAACAGAAACATCACCAAACCAATCAGCGCCAGCACGCTCATCGCCAGTTGATAGCCGCGCGCTTTATTGTCGCCGCCAAACCATTCGGCCATCGGCAGCAGCGAAAGTGAGAGGATCAGCGTGGCAATGCCCACCATCACAAAGCGATAGGACTGACATGACACGCGCTCACCCGGATCGTTGGTAATTACGCCGCCCAGCGAGCAGTAAGGAATGTTTATGGCGGTGTAGGTCAGTGACATCAGGAAGTAGGTGACAAACGCCCAGATGACTTTGTTTTCGTAGCTCCAGTCCGGCGTGGTGAACATCAGTACGCTAAACAGCACGTAAGGCACGGAAACCCACAGCAGCCAAGGACGGAAACGGCCCCAGCGACTTTGCGTGCGGTCGGCAATGGCGCCCATGATCGGATCGGTGATGGCGTCGAGTACGCGCACCGAGAGTAACAGCGTACCGACCAGCGCCGGGGCTAAACCGAATACATCAGTGTAGAAATAATTGAGGAACAGCATGATGGCACCGCCAATCATGTTGCATCCGGCATCGCCCATGCCATATCCCAGTTTCTCTCTGAACGAGAGGGCTGCTCCTTTCATTGATCGTCTCCAGCGATATGATGAGCAGGAATTATCTGTGCAAAATCAGTAATCTGCTGGGGAGCAAATGGTCGGGTAGATGGACAAAACGCGCGGGCGGGGAAAAGTGTGAGCCAGATCAGTAGTGCTGCCCGGCAACAGCGTGCCGGGCAGGGGACAACATTAAGCTTTCTGTACTTTGTTCTTGATGGTGTAACCGATAGCCAGAATCACCAGCCAAACCGGGATCAGCCATACCGAAATCGCCATACCCGGCGTCATCAGCATGATCACCAGCACGCCAGCGAGGAACACCAGGCAGATCCAGTTACCCAGCGGATAGAGCACCGCTTTAAAGCGCGTGGTCACACCTTGCTGGTCTTTCTTCTTACGGAATTTCAGGTGCGCGAGGCTGATCATCGCCCAGTTGATCACCAGCGCCGATACCACCAGCGCCATCAGCAGGCCAAAGGCTTCGCCCGGCATCAGGTAGTTAATCAGTACGCACAGCAGGGTCGCAACGGCAGAGACCAGAATGGTCGCGACCGGCACGCCACGGCTATCCACTTTCAGCAGCGCTTTCGGCGCGTTGCCTTGTTGCGCGAGACCAAACAGCATGCGGCTGTTGCAGTAAACGCAGCTGTTGTAGACCGACAGCGCCGCCGTCAGGATCACCACGTTCAGCGCGTTAGCCACAAAGGCATCGCCCAGCTCATGGAAGATCAGCACGAACGGGCTGGTATCGGCAGTGACACGCGTCCAAGGCAGCAGCGACAGCAGCACCGCGAGTGAGCCAATATAGAAAATCAGGATACGCCACAGCACCTGATTGGTGGCTTTCGGGATGCTCTCTTGCGGGTTATCTGCCTCTGCAGCGGTAATGCCTACCAGCTCCAGACCACCAAAGGAGAACATGATGATTGCCATCATCATCACCAAGCCGGTCATGCCGTGGGGCAGGAAGCCGCCCTGATCCCACAGGTTGCTGACGCTGGCCTGCGGGCCGCCGTTGCCGCTAAACAGCAGCCAGCCACCGAACAAAATCATGCCGATGACCGCGACCACTTTGATAATCGCGAACCAGAACTCCATCTCACCAAACACTTTCACGTTGGTCAGGTTGATGGCGTTGATCAGCACAAAGAAGATGGCAGCCGTGGCCCAGGTGGGGAAATCCGGCCACCAGAACTGCACGTATTTACCCACGGCAGTCAATTCAGCCATCGCCACCAGCACATACAGCACCCAGTAGTTCCAGCCCGAGGCGAAACCGGCGAAGTTGCCCCAGTATTTGTAGGCGAAGTGGCTGAAGCTGCCGGCAACCGGCTCTTCAACCACCATTTCGCCCAGTTGGCGCATAATCAGAAAGGCAATAAAACCGGCGATCGCGTAACCGAGAATAACGGCAGGACCGGCCGATTTAATCACTGATGCGCTGCCCAGAAACAGGCCAGTACCTACGGCTCCGCCCAGCGCAATCAGCTGAATATGGCGATTCTTTAAGCCGCGGTGCAGCGTGTCGCCATGCTGTTGTTCCATACAAACCTCGTGATGTTGTTATTGTGCACCTGCAGTGCGCGCACTGTAAGGCTGTTTACCCTAATGTATTCTTTTCTTTACGGTATCTGGCGTGCTGTGTGCATGCATGAGCTACCACGGCGTTCAGAATAGTGATAAGCGCGCCGCTTTGCACCTGCTTTTGCTTTTTGTGCTGAGAGATGACTGAAAAAGCAGCAGCATCCTCTGCGCGCCCGTCGCATTATTTCTGCCATGAAAAAAGGGTGAACACGAATAGGTTTCCCTTATGGTTGGGGCATTTTCCGGGGGCTAACTCAGTGTAAGGTTAGGTAAAAGTGCAATTCATTAACATTTGTTGCGGGCGGGGGATTTCTCGCTTGATGCCGGTAGGTTAGCGCACCAGCGCTACGATCATCCCCTGAAGTGTGACCGCGCCCATATAGACACAAGGTGAATACTTTGTTACTTTACCGGCACCATTTTTCAATTGGTATTACCAATTTACTCCGGACGTTTGGCTGATAAGAAGGGAAGATGGCCTACAGTAAAATTCGCCAACCCAAGCTCTCCGATGCGATCGAGCAACAGCTGGAATCCCTCATTATGGAAGGGACGCTCCAGCCGGGTGAAAAACTGCTCCCTGAGCGTGAACTGGCGAAACAGTTTGATGTCTCACGTCCATCCCTGCGCGAAGCGATTCAGAGCCTGGAAGCCAAAGGCCTGCTGCTACGTCGTCAGGGTGGCGGCACCTTCGTCCAAAAAAATCTCTGGCAAAGCCTGAGCGACCCGCTGGTCGGTCTGCTTGCCGAACATCCAGAATCTCAGTTTGACCTGCTGGAAACCCGCCACGCGCTGGAAGGCGTTGCTGCCTATTACGCGGCACTGCGGGGAACCGATGAAGATCTGCAGCGCATCCGCGACTGCCATGTTCATATTCAGCAGGCACAGGACAGCGGCGATCTCGACGCCGAAGCGGATGCAGTGATGAAGTATCAGATCGCTGTCACAGAAGCCGCCCATAATGTGGTGTTGCTGCATCTGCTGCGTTCCATGGGCCCTATGCTGGAACAAAACGTACGTCAGAATTTTGAATTGCTCTACGCTCGTCGGGAAATGCTGGCGAAAGTGAGCGGTCACCGCGCCAGTATCTACGAGGCGATTGTGGCTCGTGAGCCAGAACAAGCACGCGAGGCATCTCATCGTCACCTGGCGTTCATTGAGGAAATCTTGCTGGATAGAAGTCGGGAGCAGAGTCGTCGTGAACGCTCCCTGCGTCGTTTACAGCAACGTAAGGAATAACGCACGGCAACGAACGTGCGGAAAACACGACGGGCCTGTCTTCTTGTGCTGTGAACCAGAAGCAAAGCACAAGAAGACAGGCTCCTGATAATTTCAACGTATTAGACACAGATAAGGAATACACCCCATGTCAGAACGTTTACAGAATGACGTGGATCCGATCGAAACTCGTGATTGGCTACAAGCGATCGAATCGGTCATCCGTGAAGAAGGTGTTGAGCGCGCGCAGTATCTGATTGATCAGGTAATGAGTGCAGCACGCAAAGGTGGCGTGAAAGTTGCCGCAGGTTCCTCTGCAATCAGCAACTACATTAACTCTATTGCTGTTGAAGATGAGCCGGACTATCCGGGCAACACCTCTCTTGAACGTCGTATCCGTTCCGCAATTCGTTGGAACGCCATCATGTCGGTGCTGCGTGCGTCGAAGAAAGATCTGGAGCTGGGCGGCCACATGTCCTCCTTCCAGTCTTCCGCGACCATTTATGAAGTGTGCTTTAACCACTTCTTCCGCGCGCGTAGCGATAAAGATGGCGGCGATCTGGTTTTCTTCCAGGGTCACATTTCTCCAGGTATCTACGCCCGCGCCTTCCTTGAAGGTCGCTTGAGCGAAGATCAGATGAACAACTTCCGTCAGGAAGTGCAGGGCAAAGGTCTCTCTTCTTACCCGCACCCGAAACTGATGCCGGACTTCTGGCAGTTCCCAACCGTTTCAATGGGCCTCGGTCCGTTGAACGCGATCTATCAGGCGAAATTCCTGAAGTATCTGGAACACCGCGGTCTGAAAGACACCTCAGCACAAACCGTTTACGCCTTCCTCGGCGATGGCGAGATGGATGAGCCAGAATCCAAAGGTGCGATCACCATCGCTACCCGCGAGAAGCTGGATAACCTGGTGTTCATCATCAACTGTAACCTGCAGCGTCTGGATGGCCCGGTCACCGGTAACGGTAAGATCATCAACGAGCTGGAAGGCATCTTTGCCGGTGCTGGCTGGAACGTGATCAAAGTGATTTGGGGCGGTCGTTGGGATGAACTGCTGCGTCAGGACACCAGCGGTAAGCTGATCCAACTGATGAACGAAACCGTTGATGGCGATTACCAGACCTTCAAATCCCGTAACGGCGCGTACGTGCGTGAGCACTTCTTCGGTAAATATCCGGAAACCGCAGCACTGGTGAAAGACTGGTCAGACGAAGAGATCTTCGCGCTGAACCGTGGCGGCCACGATCCGAAGAAAGTCTACGCTGCACTGAAAAAAGCGCAGGACACCAAAGGTCAGCCAACGCTGATTCTGGCCCATACCATCAAAGGCTATGGTATGGGTGACACTGCCGAAGGTAAAAACATCGCGCACCAGGTTAAGAAGATGAACATGGATGGCGTTCGCTACATCCGCGATCGCTTCAATGTGCCAGTGGCCGATGACAAAATCGAAGAACTGCCATACGTCACCTTCGAAAAAGGCTCTGAAGAGTACAACTATCTGCACGGTCAGCGTGAGAAGTTGGGCGGCTACCTGCCAACGCGTCAGGCGGAGTTCAGCGAGAAGCTGGAAATGCCAACGCTGGAAGAGTTCCGTCCTCTGCTGGAAGAGCAGAACAAAGAGATCTCCACCACTATCGCTTTCGTGCGTGCGTTGAACGTGATGCTGAAGAACAAGTCGATCAAAGATCGTCTGGTTCCGATCCTTGCGGACGAAGCCCGTACCTTCGGTATGGAAGGTCTGTTCCGTCAGATCGGTATCTACAGCCCGAACGGCCAGCAGTACACCCCGCAGGACCGCGAGCAGGTTGCGTACTATAAAGAAGATGAGAAAGGCCAGATTCTGCAGGAAGGGATCAACGAGCTGGGCGCAGGTTCATCCTGGCTGGCGGCGGCGACCTCTTACAGCACCAACAACCTGCCGATGATTCCGTTCTACATCTATTACTCGATGTTCGGCTTCCAGCGCATCGGCGATCTGATGTGGCTGGCCGGCGATATGCAGGCACGCGGCTTCCTGGTTGGCGGTACTTCAGGTCGTACTACGCTTAACGGCGAAGGCTTGCAGCACGAAGATGGTCACAGCCACATTCAGTCGCTGACTATCCCGAACTGTATCTCTTACGATCCGTCTTACGCGTACGAAATCGCGGTCATCATGCAAGATGGCCTGGTGCGTATGTACGGCGAAGCGCAGGAAAACATCTACTACTACATCACCACGCTGAACGAAAACTACCACATGCCTGCGATGCCGCAGGGTGCGGAAGAGGGTATCCGTAAGGGTATCTACAAGCTGGAAACCGTAGAAGGTAGCAAAGGCAAAGTGCAGCTGCTGGGTTCAGGTTCAATTCTGCGTCACGTGCGTGAAGCCGCGCAGATCCTGGCGAAAGATTACGGCATCGCTTCTGACGTCTACAGCGTGACCTCGTTCACCGAGCTGGCGCGTGATGGTCAGGATTGTGAGCGCTGGAACATGCTGCACCCAACCGATGAGCCACGCGTACCGTACATCGCGCAAGTGATGAACGAAGCACCGGCCGTCGCATCGACCGACTACATGAAGCTGTTCGCAGAACAGGTTCGCAGCTACGTGCCTTCCAGCGATTATCGCGTGTTGGGTACCGATGGCTTCGGTCGTTCTGACAGCCGTGAAAACCTGCGTCACCACTTCGAAGTGGATGCATCGTATGTGGTTGTGGCTGCGCTGGGTGAGCTGGCTAAACGCGGCGAAATCGATAAGAAAGTGGTGGCTGAAGCCATCACCAAATTCAATATCGACGCCGATAAAGTTAACCCGCGTCTGGCATAAGAGGTAAGAGAGTAATGGCTATCGAAATTAAAGTGCCGGACATCGGGGCAGACGAAGTTGAAGTCACCGAAATCCTGGTAAAGGTGGGCGACAAAGTTGAAGCTGAACAGTCGCTGATCACCGTGGAAGGCGATAAAGCCTCTATGGAAGTGCCTTCGCCACAGGCGGGCGTGATCAAAGAGATCAAAATCTCGACCGGCGACAAAGTAGAAACCGGCTCGCTGATTATGATTTTTGACGCAGAAGGTGCCGCAGACGCGGCGCCAGCGCCAGCAGAAGAGAAGAAAGCGGAAGCCGCTCCTGCTCCAGCTGCTGCCGCTGCTGCGGTCAGCAAAGAAGTCAACGTACCGGACATCGGCGGCGACGAAGTTGAAGTCACTGAGATCCTGGTGAAAGTTGGCGACACCGTAACGGCTGAGCAGTCGCTGATCACCGTTGAAGGCGACAAAGCCTCAATGGAAGTCCCGGCACCGTTCGCGGGCGTGGTGAAAGAGATCAAGATCTCCACCGGCGATAAAGTGAACACCGGTTCACTGATCATGGTGTTCGAAGCAGAAGGCGCAGCGCCGGCTGCTGCTCCAGCAGCCAAACAGGAAGCGGCTCCAGCAGCAGCACCTGCGGCGTCTGGCGCCAAAGACGTCAACGTGCCGGACATTGGTGGCGACGAAGTTGAAGTCACCGAGATCCTGGTAAAAGTGGGCGACAAAGTCGCTGCTGAGCAATCCCTGATCGTGGTGGAAGGCGACAAAGCCTCAATGGAAGTGCCTGCACCGTTCGCCGGTACCGTGAAAGAGTTGAAAGTGTCGACTGGCGATAAAGTCAGCACCGGTAAACTGATCATGGTGTTCGAAGTGGAAGGCGCGGCACCGGCTGCGGCTCCTGCGGCTAAGCAGGAAGCGGCTCCAGCGGCAGAAGCAGCGAAACCGGCAGCGGCCCCAGCAGCGGCCAAAGCGGATGCGAAAGGCGAGTTCGCTGAGAACGATGCTTACGTACACGCGACGCCGGTGATTCGTCGCCTGGCGCGCGAGTTCGGCGTTAACCTGGCGAAAGTCAAAGGCACCGGCCGTAAAGGTCGCATCCTGAAAGAAGACGTGCAGACTTACGTCAAAGACGCGGTGAAACGCGCTGAAGCGGCTCCGGCTGCAGCAGCCAGCGGCGGAAGCCTGCCAGGTCTGTTGCCTTGGCCGAAAGTGGACTTCAGCAAGTTCGGCGAAATCGAAGAAGTGGAACTGGGTCGTATCCAGAAAATCTCGGGTGCCAACCTGAGCCGTAACTGGGTGGTTATCCCGCACGTTACGCACTTCGACAAAACCGATATCACCGATCTGGAAGCGTTCCGCAAACAGCAGAATGCCGAAGCAGAGAAACGCAAACTGGATGTGAAATTCACGCCAGTGGTGTTCATCATGAAAGCCGTTGCCGCTGCTCTTGAGCAGATGCCACGCTTCAACAGTTCACTGTCTGAAGATGCACAGAAACTGACGCTGAAGAAATACATCAACATCGGTGTGGCGGTCGATACGCCAAACGGTCTGGTGGTTCCGGTGTTCAAAGATGTGAACAAGAAAGGCATCACTGAACTGTCTCGCGAGCTGATGGCGATTTCCAAGAAAGCGCGTGATGGCAAGCTGACCGCCGGCGACATGCAGGGCGGTTGCTTCACCATCTCCAGCCTTGGCGGCTTGGGTACCACGCACTTCGCGCCAATCGTCAACGCGCCGGAAGTGGCTATCCTCGGTGTTTCCAAGTCAGCGATGGAGCCGGTGTGGAACGGTAAAGAGTTTGAGCCGCGTCTGATGATGCCGATCTCACTCTCCTTCGACCACCGCGTGATCGACGGTGCTGATGGTGCGCGCTTTATCACCATCATCAACAACACACTGTCCGACATTCGCCGTCTGGTGATGTGAAGTTAATCAAGGCCGGCGAAAGCCGGCCTTGTTGTAAGCATTCAATGTTGCCGCGGTTGGCAGTTTGTTAACAATTCTGTAAACTCTCGCGGTGAAATGTCCCGGCGGATATAGGGCATTAGAGCTTGGGAAAAGCTTTCTCCTGACTGCCGGTAATCAAACAAGAGGTCATGATGAGTACAGAGATTAAAACTCAAGTCGTGGTACTTGGGGCAGGTCCTGCAGGTTACTCTGCAGCCTTCCGTTGCGCTGATTTAGGTCTGGAAACCGTAATCGTTGAGCGTTACAGCACCCTCGGCGGTGTTTGTCTGAACGTAGGCTGTATCCCGTCAAAAGCGCTGCTGCACGTTGCCAAAGTGATCGACGAAGCAAAAGCCCTGGAAGAGCACGGTATCGTGTTTGGCCAGCCGCAAACTGACATCGACAAAATTCGTTCGTGGAAAGAGAAGGTGATCAACCAGCTCACTGGCGGCCTCGCGGGTATGGCGAAAGGTCGTAAAGTGAAAGTGGTGACTGGCCTCGGCAAATTCACCGGTGCTAACACGCTGGTGGTCGAAGGTGAAGGTGGCGCAACCACCATTAACTTCGATAACGCGATTATCGCGGCCGGTTCTCGTCCAATCGAACTGCCATTCATTCCGCACAACGATCCGCGCGTGTGGGACTCTACCGATGCGCTGGAACTGAAAGAAGTGCCAAAGCGTCTGCTGGTTATGGGCGGCGGCATCATCGGTCTGGAAATGGCCACCGTTTATAAAGCGCTGGGTTCAGAGATCGACGTGGTTGAGATGTTCGACCAGGTGATCCCGGCCGCCGATAAAGACGTGGTGAAAGTCTTCACCAAGCGTATCAGCAAGAAATTCAACCTGATGCTGGAAACCAAAGTTACCGCTGTTGAAGCGAAAGACGACGGTATCTACGTATCGATGGAAGGCAAAAAAGCGCCAGCTGACGCACAGCGTTACGACGCGGTGCTGGTGGCGATTGGTCGCGTACCGAACGGTAAAGGCCTTGATGCGGGTAAAGCAGGCGTGGAAGTGGACGATCGCGGCTTTATCCGCGTCGACAAGCAGATGCGCACCAACGTACCGCACATCTATGCTATCGGCGACATCGTGGGTCAGCCAATGCTGGCGCACAAAGGTGTGCACGAAGGCCACGTAGCGGCGGAAGTGATCTCGGGCCTGAAGCACTACTTCGACCCGAAAGTAATCCCATCCATTGCTTACACCGAGCCAGAAGTTGCCTGGGTTGGTCTGACCGAGAAAGAAGCCAAAGAGAAAGGCATCAGCTACGAAGTGTCCACCTTCCCGTGGGCCGCTTCAGGCCGTGCTATCGCTTCTGATTGTGCAGACGGCATGACCAAACTGATTTTCGACAAAGAGACTCACCGTGTTATCGGTGGTGCGATTGTCGGTACCAACGGCGGCGAGCTGCTGGGTGAAATCGGTCTGGCGATTGAAATGGGCTGTGATGCCGAAGATATCGCTCTGACCATTCACGCGCACCCAACGCTGCATGAGTCTGTCGGCCTGGCTGCCGAAGTGTTCGAAGGTAGCATCACTGACCTGCCGAACCCAAAAGCGAAAAAGAAATAAGTTTCCGCTTTGAATAAAAAACGGCTCCTTTAAGGAGCCGTTTTTTATTAGTGGTTCTATTTAAATAAAAAAATAAAAAAGGCGCAAGAGCTAACACATTCGTAACGCCGGAATAGCGGGAGCGAACTCCCGCTAGTGAAGTTTTACTGTTGCGCTTCGTAAGCCATAACAGCCGATAATTCAGCAGTGAATATCCGTAATCGTAATTCACAGAGTGAACTGCGATTAACCAGACACAATCCTAATAGAATGAGCCCGCTGATAATCAGCTTGCTGAATATAGACTTCATAGTCACGTTCCTCTTGATTTAGCACGAGCAAGCGACTACCCTGACATTTCTCAGGTGTAGGGTAGTTCGCTTGCCCGTGCGGTTAATGAAAGTTAACTGCACGGTTTTACGCTCCACAACCCACCCCAATCTTTTCAGCTTGAAGCAAGTTGCCTCAAGCGCCCGCAGGCAGTCTACGCCAAACTTCTTTTATTTCATCTTAATTTTTAAATTATTTATAATTAATGGTTTTCACTATTATCTAATTATTTAAATAGATCGTGTAATGAGTAGGTTTAATTGGTGGTTAATTTCTTTAAGCCAATCAATAAAATGCCTTAGCGGAGCGGAAAGATATTTCCGGCTCGGATAGTAGAGCCAGAATCCTTCTTCTACCTGAGTGAAGTCCGCCAGTATTTCTACTAAGTCACCGCGAATTAAATCTTCCCGCACCGTACCTTGATGCAGAAAGGCAATGCCCACGCCCGCGCGCGCTGCGTGTAATATCCGCTCATTGTTATCCAGCACCAGCGACCCTTTCACCGCCACTTCCTGTTTGCGGCCATCCTGCCAGAACTCCCAGCGATAACGTCGTCCACTGGGAAAGCGTCTTTCAATGCAGGGATATTGCAACAGTTCAGCAGGCTGTTGCGGTACGCCATGCTGTGCAATAAAAGCCGGGCTTGCCACCGCCAGCGCCCGCATTGGTGCGCCAAATGGCACCGCCACCATATCCTGCGCCAGCACATCGCCGTAGCGTACGCCGGCATCAAATCCGGCCTCTACGATATCCAGCAGTGAATCGTTGCTGTCGATCTCCAGCGTAATTTCGGGATAGCGCAGCAAGAACGGCAAAATGAGCGTATCGAAGAACAGCGCTTCCGCCGAGCGCGGCATGCTAATGCGCAATACGCCGCGTGGATCGTTGCGCCAGTCGTTGAGCTCATCCACGGCTTGCGACAGATCGGCAAGTGCAGGCTGAATGCGCTGTAAAAAGCGTTCACCGGCTTCAGTCAGCGCCACTTTGCGCGTAGTTCGATTGAGCAGCCGCACGCCTAAACGCGCTTCGAAATGGCGCATCGCGTGGCTCAGGCTGGAAGGCGTGACGTTGCGCTCCTCCGCTGCTTTGCGAAAGCTCAGATGCTGCGCGATGGCAGCAAACATCTCCAGTTCCTGCATAGACGCACGGTATTTATTCATTGCTGAGTTTTACTCACTAAAACGGCAAGAATGCCTCAATTGTTGCTGTGATTGATGAGGTTTATAACATTAACACCAACAGCGAAGAGGATTAAACAATGCAACAACGTCAATTAGGCAATCAGGGATTAGTGGTGTCGGCGCTGGGATTAGGCTGCATGGGCATGAGCTTCGCCTATGGGCAAAATGATGAGAAACAGGCGCTGAACACGCTGGCGCGGGCATTTGAGCTGGGCGTCGATTTTCTCGATAGCGCCGAAGTATATGGTCCATTCACCAACGAGAGCTTGTTGGCAAAAGCAATAAAAGGGCGCAGCGATATCAAAGTCACCACCAAGTTTGGTTTTCGCATTACCGATCAGGGCGAAGGCTGGCAGCGGATTACCGGGGTGAATAGCGATCCGGCGCATATTCGTCGTGCGGTCGAAGGATCCTTGCAGCGTCTTGGTGTGGAAACTATCGAACTGCTCTATCAGCATCGTCTCGATCCGGCGGTGCCAATTGAGGACGTGGTGGGCGTGATGGCCGATCTGGTGCGGGAAGGGAAGGTGAAGTATCTCGGGTTGTCTGAGGTGTCATCCGCCACCTTGCGGCGCGCGCATGCGGTGCATCCGATTTCGGCGCTGCAAAGTGAATATTCGCTGTGGTCACGCGATCCGGAGCAAGATGTCCTCGCCACATGTAGTGAACTGAACGTCGGTTTTGTGCCTTATAGCCCGCTGGGACGCGGCTTTCTGACCGGCAAATTCCCGGCTGCCGCCACCCTAGCGGAAGATGATTTCCGTCGTTCACTGCCGCGTTTTCAGCAGGATGCGCAGGCTCATAACCAGAAGTTAGTAAATCAACTTACCGAGATGGCTACAGGTTATGACGCGACGGCCGCCCAGCTGGCTTTAGCGTGGGTGCTGGCCAAAGGCGAGTTTATTGTGCCAATTCCCGGCGCCAGCAAAATCGCCCATCTGGAACAGAACTGCGCCGCCGCCGATTTAGCATTACGCCATGCGGATGTCGCCACGCTGGATGAGTTGTTTAGCGAGAAAAATATTCTAGGTGAACGCTATAACGACAGCGAGTTTGTGCTGGTCGATCGTTAACGCACTGCTCCGCGCATGAGAATAAGCAGGCTTTCACAGCCTGCTTTATTATGTGATCCCGCTCAATTTGCAGATGATGCTGCTAAAAAACGCACGGATGTTGCTTTTTTGTAAACAGATTAACAATCAGGCGAAATGCTGCTATGCTGCCCCACGCGGAACCGGGCACCTCACCCTACTGTTCGACAGCATCAAGGGGTGCACCGGAAAGCTATACAATGAGAGCGAGGAGAACGTCGTGCTAGAAGAATACCGTAAGCACGTTGCCGAGCGTGCTGCCCAGGGAATCGTACCTAAGCCGTTAGATGCTTCCCAAATGGCCGCGCTGGTTGAACTGCTGAAAAACCCGCCAGCGGGTGAAGAAGAATTCCTGACCGACCTGTTGGTCAATCGTGTCCCACCAGGTGTTGATGAAGCGGCGTACGTAAAAGCCGGTTTCCTGGCAGCTGTCACTAAGGGCGAAGCCCACTCTCCTCTGGTTACTCGCGAAAAAGCCGTTGAGCTGCTGGGCACCATGCAGGGCGGTTATAACATCCATGCGCTGATTGAAGCGTTAGAAGATGAAGCCTTAGCACCAATTGCTGCCGAAGCCCTGTCTCACACGCTGCTGATGTTCGATAACTTCTACGATGTCGAAGAGAAAGCCAAAGCGGGTAACCCACACGCGAAAAAAATTATCCAGTCCTGGGCCGATGCCGAATGGTTCCTGAAGCGTCCAAAACTGGCTGAAAAAATCACCACCACCGTGTTCAAAGTGACCGGCGAAACCAACACCGACGACCTCTCTCCGGCGCCGGATGCATGGTCACGTCCGGATATTCCACTGCACGCGCTGGCAATGCTGAAAAACGCCCGTGAAGGCATCGAACCCGACGATGCTGGTAACATTGGCCCGATCAAACAGATCGAAGCACTGCAGACCAAAGGCTTCCCGCTGACCTATGTCGGCGACGTGGTTGGTACCGGTTCTTCACGTAAATCCGCCACCAACTCGGTGCTGTGGTTTATGGGCGACGATATTCCTTACGTGCCGAACAAGAAGGGCGGCGGTCTGTGCCTCGGCGGTAAAATCGCTCCTATCTTCTTCAACACCATGGAAGATGCGGGCGCCTTGCCGATCGAGCTCGACGTTGATCGTCTGAACATGGGCGATGTCATTGACGTTTACCCGTACAAAGGCGAAGTGCGCAATCACGAAACCGATGAATTGCTGGCGACCTTCGAGCTGAAGACCGACGTGCTGCTGGACGAAGTCCGTGCGGGCGGTCGTATTCCGCTGATCATCGGTCGTGGCCTGACCACCAAAGCGCGCGAAGCGCTGGGTCTGCCGCACAGCGATGTGTTCGTGCAAGCCAAAGATGTGGCTGCCAGCTCCCGCGGTTACTCGCTGGCGCAGAAAATGGTTGGCCGCGCGTGCGGCGTAGACGGTGTCCGTCCGGGCGCGTACTGCGAACCAAAAATGACGTCAGTGGGTTCTCAGGACACCACCGGTCCAATGACCCGTGATGAACTGAAAGACCTGGCGTGCCTCGGCTTCTCGGCTGACCTGGTGATGCAGTCATTCTGCCACACCGCGGCCTATCCGAAGCCGGTTGACGTGACCACGCACCATACGCTGCCAGACTTCATCATGAACCGTGGCGGCGTGTCGCTGCGTCCGGGCGATGGCGTTATCCACAGCTGGCTGAACCGTATGCTGCTGCCAGATACCGTCGGCACCGGCGGTGACTCACACACCCGTTTCCCAATCGGTATTTCCTTCCCGGCAGGTTCTGGTCTGGTGGCGTTTGCTGCTGCGACCGGCGTGATGCCGCTGGATATGCCGGAATCGGTGCTGGTGCGCTTCAAAGGCGAAATGCAGCCGGGTATCACCCTGCGCGATCTAGTACACGCTATTCCACTGTACGCGATCAAAGCTGGCCTGCTGACCGTTGAGAAGAAAGGTAAGAAAAACATCTTCTCTGGACGCGTGCTGGAAATCGAAGGTCTGCCGAAACTGAAAGTTGAGCAGGCATTTGAGCTGACCGATGCCTCGGCTGAGCGTTCTGCTGCTGGCTGTACCATCAAGCTGGATAAAGAGCCGATCATCGAGTATCTCAACTCGAACATCGTGCTGCTGAAGTGGATGATCTCGGAAGGCTACGGCGATCGTCGTACGCTGGAGCGCCGCATTGAAGGCATGCAGAAATGGCTGGCCGATCCACAACTGCTGGAAGGCGATGCGGATGCCGAATACGCTGCGGTGATCGACATCGATCTGGCAGAGATCAAAGAGCCAATTCTGTGCGCACCGAACGATCCAGACGACGCACGTTGGTTGTCTGACGTGCAGGGCGAGAAGATTGACGAAGTGTTCATCGGTTCGTGCATGACCAACATCGGTCACTTCCGCGCGGCCGGTAAACTGCTGGATGCCCATAAAGGCCAGCTGCCAACTCGCTTGTGGGTTGCGCCGCCAACCAAAATGGACGCCGCGCAGCTGACCGAAGAGGGCTATTACAGCGTCTTCGGTAAGAGCGGTGCGCGTATCGAGATTCCGGGCTGTTCACTGTGCATGGGTAACCAGGCGCGTGTGGCGGACGGCGCGACGGTGGTTTCCACCTCAACCCGTAACTTCCCGAACCGTCTGGGTACCGGCGCGAACGTCTTCCTGGCGTCAGCTGAATTGGCGGCGGTCGCTTCGCTGCTTGGCAAGCTGCCAACGCCGGACGAGTATCAGCAGTTCATGCTGCAGGTTGATAAGACCGCGGCTGACACTTATCGCTACCTTAACTTTGATCAGCTGGGACAATACACTGACAAAGCCGACACAGTGATCTTCCAGACTGCCGTTTAATCGGTTATCGGGATGAACAAGGGGACGATGAAAATCGTCCCTTTTTTTATGCCCTTTTTTCCACTGACATCTCCAGGCATAATGCGAGCGCGATCCCACTTTATTCAGCGTGCTGCGCACAAAATGCACTAACACTGTGCTGCACGGCGCGTCATCAGTATGAGGCAATCATGGAATATGAATTTCTGCGTGATTTGACCGGTCAGGTCAAAGTGCGTATGTCGATGGACCACGAAGCGGTGGGGCACTGGTTTAACGAAGAGGTCAAAGACAATCTGCCGTTGCTGGATGAGGTTGAGGCCGCCGCCCAACAGGTGAAAGGCACCATCAATCAGTGGCAGCGTGTCGGGCATGAATACACGCTGTGGCTGGATGACGAAGAGGTGATGATTCGTGCCAACCAGCTGGCGCTGGAAGATGACGGCATGGAAGAGGGCATGACCTATTACGACGAAGAGAGCCTCTCTTTCTGTGGCGTCGAAGATTTTCTCGAAGTAATTGCCGCTTATCGGCTGTTTATTGCGGGTAAATAACGTAGGGTCGCCATTCATGGCGACCCACCCGATTACCGCGCCGCGCCGCTTGCAACGGAATGCGCATGCGTAACCTGTTCCTCATCGACGATAGGTTCAACTTTACCCATCAGGAACAGATAGTTAAGAATGCCAATCACCACCAGCACCGCCGAGAACACCAGCGCCCAGGTAAAATGACCGGTTGCGCCAACAATCGCGCCGGTAATAATCGGCCCCACCGCGCCGCCCATGTTAGAGACAGTATTCTGCAGGCCAGCCACAATCGACACGCTGTTTTGCGGCGCCACATCGCCCGGCAATGCCCACACTTGTGATGCCGCCACGGTAGTGCCTGATTTGGCGATACACAGCAGCAGCACGGTCGTAAACACCGAATCGGTAAACGGGGCAAAACCGATGCACAGCGCCATCATCAGGCCGATGGTAAGAAACAGTTTGCGCGTGGCGGTCAGCGACAGCACTTTGTTATGCACCATGCGATCCGATGCCCAACCCGCCAGCACTTCAATCACCATGCCGCAGATCAGCGGCAGCGCAGCCACCATCCCCATTTTGAGGAAATCCATGCCTTTATCTTTCACCAGATAGGTCGGCAGCCAGGTAATAAAGAAGTACGAGGTATAGTTGATAGTGAAGAAGCCAATGCACATCGCCCAGATATTGCGGTAGCGCAGCAGCTTGTACCACTTCATCGGACGCACGCTTTTGTCGCCGTGCTTTTGTGCCTGGCCATCACGGATGAAGCGCACTTCTTCTTTACTGATCGACTTATGATCTTCCGGGTTCTCGGCGTAGATAAAGTACCAGGCAATCACCCAGAACAAGCCCAGCGCACCAATAGCGAGGAAGGTCAGACGCCAGTCGAACAGGGCGATCATAAAGACGATCAGCGGCATGGCCACCGCACCACCAAACTTGGAGGCGCTGTCGAACAGGCCAGAAACCGTGGCGCGTTCGCGATCCGGGAACCAGCGCGCGGTAATGCCCGCGTTGCTGGGATAGGCGGCGGCTTCACCGACGCCGAGTGCTAAACGCAGCGCCAGCAGCGATTTAAAGCCGGTCGCCAGTCCCATCGCCATGGTGGCGATTGACCACCAGCCGACGGCGATGCCAAGCCCTTTTTTCTGGCCGTAGCGATCGGCGAACCAGCCCGCCGGGATCTGCAACAGCGCATACGACCAGAAGAACGCCGCCATGATGAAGCCCATCATTTCAGGATTGATATCGAGCTCTTTGATCAGATGCGGTGCCGCTGCCGAGAGCACGGTGCGGTCAATGTAGTTAATGGCGATGGCCAGCCACATCAGGCCAGCAATCCACCAACGGATACGACTCGAGCGCGCAGAGTTAGTCATAGTAATTATCCACTCGAAAAAGGTTACAGGGTAAGGCGGCGTATTATTCCAGCCCGTTCATCACGTTGATTGGGCGTTCGCCCTGTTGGATGCACTGCACGATTTGCGTCACGCAACGTTCACCGATCGCGCTGATCGCACCGTCGGTATAACCGGCGATATGCGAAGTGGGAATGAAGTTGCTGAGCGTAAACAGCGGATGCTCGGTCAGCGGTTCCTGCACAAAGACGTCAGCTGCTGCACCGGCGATCACGTTATCCAGCAGCGCCTGATAGAGATCCTGTTCGTTCACTACGCCGCCGCGTGAGGCATTAATCAGGAAGGCATTTTTCTTCATGCGTTTGAGGCGCGCGGCATCAAACAGATTCTGCGTTTTGTCGGTAAGCGGCATGTGCAGAGTGATGAAATCGCTGGTTTCGGTGAGCTGATCCAGCGTGACGAATTCGATGCCGTGTTCAGCAGCAAACGGCTCATCAGGATAAAAATCAAACGCGATCACCCGCATGTTAAAGCCTTTGGCGCGCAGCGCGACCTGCTTGCCAATATTGCCCAGCCCGATGATGCCCAGCGTTTTGCCGTAGACGTTGGTGGCAAAAATACGCGGCCAACTGCCCGCACGGGTTTCGATGGCGGCCTGGGTAATCTGACGCGCGCTGTTGAGGATCAAAGCAAAGGCGAAATCGGCGACCGCATGTTTGTTGGCATCCGGCACGTTGGTGACGTAAATCCCGCGTGCACGCGTCGCTTCCAGATTGATGTTGTCGACGCCGACACCGTGCTTACAGACGATTTTCAGCTGTGGCGCTAACGCCAGCAGCTCTTCGTTGATGTCGGTAAAGGCCACGATCAGCGCCACGGTGTCCGCCAGATGCGGCGCCAGTGCGCTCAGCGGCGCATCGGCAGGCAGCGTGATCAGCTCAAAACCTTGCTGTTGCAGTGTGGCTATCGGCGTCGCGTCATATTTCGCAAACGACGGTGAGGTACAGATGACTTTCATAATTCTTCCCGATGTTAAAAATAAAAACCGTTCTCGCGGAGCGCATGCATCGTAGCGGCGCAATTTATTGCGCGATAAATCGCGCCGCTACGGCATGTGCGGCGATTGAAACCGGCTTCACGCCGCTATAGCGATGACTCTAATCACTGCAAATACTGATTCACAATCTGGCGAATCTTCTGCTCTTCTTCGGCAGAGAAACTCACCGCGTAGCGGCTGTCGCCAACCTCAAAACCGAGCAGCGTCACCGCTTTTTTCACTGCGGCGGGAGAGAAGCCCACGCTATACAGATCGGTGCGCAGACCGGTGACATTTTCCTGCGCCAGGCGCGAACCTTCGATGTCACCCGCATGGAAGTGTGCCCAAATCGCGTTGATCTCTTTAGGCGCCACGTTAGCGAGACCAGAAATACAGGCCGAGCAGCCGTCGACAAAGCCCTGATGGATCAGCGAATCCGGGCCGTTCAGCACATTGAAACTGTCGATTCCTGCAGCCGCTTGCAGGAAGCCGCTCAGGCTCTCATAGCTACCGGCGCTGTCTTTGATGCCGATGATGTTCGGGTGCGCGGCCAGCGTACGAACGGTTTCCGGCTGCAGCGTATTGCCGGTGCGCGCTGGAATGTTGTAGAGGAACAGCGGCACGTCGATGGCGTCAGCCACCGCGCGATAGTGGGCAATCAGCTCTTCCTGCTTTAGCGGTACGAAGTAGGGCGTGATGACCGAAACCGCATCCACGCCCAGCTTCGCCACTTGTTTCCCGAGACGAATGGTTTCACGCGTGGAGATCTCGCCAATGTGCGCCACCACCGGCGCGCGGCCGTTAACTTCATCAACGCAGGTCTGCGTCACCGCCAGCTTCTCCTGTTCGTTCAGCACGAAGAATTCGCCGTTGGTGCCGCCGCAGAAGATGCCGTTGCCGGCGCTTAACTGACGTTGCACCTGTTCGCGTTGGGCGGCTGGATTGAATGCGCCGTCGCGATCTAAAGTGGTGACGATGGCGGTTAACACGCCCTTAATTTTCTTGCTCATGTTGTCCTCGATAATCCTTAGTGATTTAAAGCCGGAAACAGCGCCAGGTAGACGTTTCGTACGTCATCGGCGCCCACTTTCATCGGTACATTCTTCATCAGGCGCTGCACGTCGAGCGCGGCCTCCACCAGATACGGCAGATGATCCGGGCCGATACCCAGTTCTTCCAGGCTGGCGGGCAGCTTCAGGCGTTTCACCAGCGCGGCAAAATACGCCACCAGCGCGTGGGATTTGGCTTCATCATCCAGCGTGGTATCGGCATCCGGCAGCAGATCGTAAGCCTGAGCGAATTTGCTCACCGCCACCGGTCGCACAACGCGCATACAGGGCGCGAGCAGAATGGCGTTGGCGACGCCGTGCGGCAGGTGATATTTGCCACCCAGCGGATAAGACATGGCGTGCACCAGATGCGTACCGGCATGCGCAATGGAAGCGCCGCCATAATAAGAAGCCCACAGCATATTCAGGCGCGCTTCGAGATTGTCTGGTTCGGCGATAGTGGTTTCGAGGCTGGCAAACAGCTTTTTCATGCCGATCAGCGCATAGTTATCGCTCACCGGATTGGACACGGTCGCGGTAAAGCACTCGATCAAATGGCACAGCGCATCGATTCCAGTTGAAGAGGCGATGTGCGGTGGCATGCTGGTGGTGAGTTCTGGCACCAGCGCGACATAATCTGGCAGCATCACCGGCGTGATAATGCCGACTTTGGTCTCTTTCTCAGGGATCGCCAGAATCGCGTTGGGCGTGGCTTCGGAGCCGGTGCCTGCGGTGGTAGGGATCAGCAGCGAAGTGGTGCGCGTCTGCGGTTTTTCACCGGCCAGCAGCGCATCCAGCGTAGGTGCGCCCTCGACACACAGAATCGACAGCAGCTTGGCGACGTCCAGTACGCTGCCACCGCCGACGCCAATCACCAGATCCACATCGCTGCTCGGCAGCGCGGCGACAATGGCCGCCACGTCGTGCTGGCTGGGCTCTGGCGGCACCGTATTGACGATGCTCAGGCTGGCAATCTGCTGCTTCAACTGGGCAATCAGCGTCTGCACCGCCGGAATGCCTTCAATATTCTTATCGGTCACCAGCAGCGCTTTTTCTTTACCTTGCAGTAAATAGCTGAGGTCATTAAGCGCCTGAAAGCCACTGATCACGGTGCTGTTGATATTCATCTCATACCCTTACGTTTTTTACGCTGAATGATTAAGTTTGCTCAAGCAGCGCGAGGTCTATCACTACAGTGCCTAATTTTATAGGGCAAATTGATTTCGATTAATTTGATCTTGCTCACATATAATCAATCATGATTGAATATAATCATTACAGCACGGCAGCAGCCGGAACAGGAGAGAGCATGACTTTACCGCCATGGAAAACGCCAGTCCTGGTGATTGCCGATGATTTCACCGGCGCCAATGACGCGGGCAGCGGGCTGGCACAAGCCGGAGCGCGAGTGCATGTGCTGTTTGATAGCAGCACCCCGCATGACGCTGATGCCGCCGATGTGCTGGTAATCAGCACCGATAGCCGTGCGCTCAGCGCGCAGGAAGCGGCCCGGCGCACGCGGGCTGCGATTGAGCAACATCAGGCCATCGCTAACGATGGTTGGTTGTTTAAGAAGATTGATTCCACGCTGCGCGGCAATCCCGGCGCAGAAATCGCCGCCGCGATGCAGGCCAGCGGTAAAACACTAGCCTTAGTGGTGCCGGCGGTGCCGAAGCTGGGACGCACCACGCGTGCGGGTGAAGTGTGGATCCATCAGCAGCGTCTGATCGACAGCGAATTCGCCAGCGATCCTAAAACGCCGGTCACCAGCGGCCATGTGCTGACGCGATTGCAGATGCAGAGCACCTTGCCGGGTGAAACCCTCGATCTCGCCACGCTGCGCGGTGGGCAACTGGCGCAGGTACTCGCCAGTAAGCAAGGTTTGCTGGTGGTGGATATCGAGCAGGACGCCGATATTGCCTTATTAATGGCGGCGGTAGCCACGCTGGAGACGCGTCCACTGCTGGCCGGCGCATCCGGTCTCAGCGATGCGCTCGGCGCGTTGCTGGCCCGCCGTCCGGTGCTGGCGGTGGTTGGCTCGATGAGTGCCATTGCGCAGCAGCAGATTACGCGCCTCGCCAGCCAGCGCGACATCTGCGTTATCGAGATTGATATCCGCCAGCTGTTTGCCCAACCGGCCTGGCCGCAGGCTGAACAGTGGCAGCAGGCAATGCAGCAGGCGTTGCACGACGGTGCACATTGCGTGGTACGCACTACGCAACACGCCGATCAGCGCCATGAGATTGAGCAGTTGTGCCAACAGCATCAGGTTTCACGTCAATTATTGGGCGAGCGCATCTGCCAGTTTCTCGCGCAGTTAACCCGCCGCGTGTGCCGCGAGGTGCAGCCCGCTGGGCTGTATCTCTCTGGCGGTGATGTGGCGATTGCCGTGGCGCAGGCGTTTGGCGCGAGCGGTTTCCAGATTCAGGGCCTTGTGGCGGGCTGCGTGCCGCACGGGGTTTTGCTTAACAGTGAATTACACCTGCCGGTGATGACCAAAGCAGGTGGCTTTGGTGACGAAAACACCCTGGTAGAAGCCATTCGTTTTATTGAGGAGAAGTCAAGTGAGTAAAATTATTGCGATTACCATGGGCGATCCGGCGGGCATCGGCCCGGAGATCATCATTAAAGCGCTGGCAGAAGGTGAGTTAGCGGGCGTGCCTGCCGTGGTGGTCGGCTGCGCCAACACCCTGCGTCGGGTGATGGGACTCAATGTCACGCCGCAGGCTGAACTGCGCGTGCTCGATCAGGTCAAGGATGCGCATTTCGCGCCCGGCATTATCAACGTGATTGATGAGCCGCTGGCGGATGCCGCCGCGCTGCAGCCCGGCGTGGTGCAGAAAGCAGCGGGAGATTTGGCCTGGCGCTGCGTCAAACGCGCCACCGAACTGGCGCTGGCTGGCGACGTGCAGGCGATCGCCACCGCGCCGTTAAATAAAGAGGCGCTGCACTCGGCGGGACATCTTTATCCCGGCCACACCGAACTGCTGGCGCAACTGACCAACACCAAAAATTATGCCATGGTGCTCTACACCGATAAGCTAAAAGTGATTCACGTCACCACGCATATCGCGCTGCGCAAGTTCCTCGATACCTTAAACGGCGAGCGCATTAAGACGGTGATCGGCATGGCCGACAGCTTCCTGCGCCGCGTCGGTTTCGACAAGCCGCGCATCGCCGTGGCGGGCGTTAATCCGCATGCCGGTGAAAACGGTCTGTTTGGTGATGAAGAGATCACCATCGTCGCGCCTGCCATTAAGGCCATGAAAGCGCAGGGCATTGATGTCAGCGGCCCGTGTCCGCCCGATACCGTGTTCCTGCAGTGTCAGGAAGGACAGTACGATATGGTGGTGGCGATGTACCACGATCAGGGGCATATCCCACTGAAATTATTAGGCTTTTATGATGGTGTTAACATCACTGCGGGCCTGCCGTTTATCCGCACCTCGGCGGACCACGGCACCGCGTTTGATATCGCCTGGACAGGTAAAGCGAACTCTGCGAGCATGGCGATCTCCATTAAACTCGCGATGCAGCTTGCATAGGGAAATATGAAGGGACAAAGCCGTCTCGACCAGATTATGGATTATCTGAAGAGCCATAATTTGGTCACTGTTGAACAACTGGTGAGCGCTATTTCCGCCTCGCCAGCGACGATCCGCCGCGATCTGATCAAGCTGGACAAGGAAGGCGTTATTAGCCGCAGCCACGGCGGCGTCACGCTGAATCGCTTTATCCCCAATCAGCCCACCACGCTGGAGAAGATGCAGCGTAACCTCGCCGAGAAGCAGGCCATCGCGCAGTTTGCCGCCAGCTACGTGCAGTCGGGTGATGCGGTGGTGCTGGATGCCGGCACCACCATGCTGGAGCTGGCGCGCCAGCTGACGCACCTCAAGCTGCGCGTGATTACCGCCGATCTGCATATCGCGCTGTTTCTGTCCGAGTTTAAGCAAATAGAAACCACCATTATTGGTGGACGCATCGATGATTCCAGCCAGTCGTGCATTGGCGAACATGGACGTCGTTTGCTGCGCAGCATCAATCCCGATATTGCTTTTGTCAGCTGCAACTCGTGGAGCATCGAACGCGGGATTACTACGCCAACCGAAGATAAAGCCGGATTGAAGATGGACTTGCTGGCCAACGCGCGCCGCCGGGTTCTGCTGGCGGACAGCAGTAAATACGGTTCGTGGTCGCTGTATTGCGCCGCGCCGATTGATAGCCTGACCGATGTGGTGACGGATGCGCGTCTGGATGAAGCGGTGTGCCGCGACCTGCGCGAGCGTGGTATTGGGTTGGAGTTAACGGTTTAGATTGTGCTGGCTGTCCCCCATCCCGGCCTTCCCCCGCCAGCGGGGGAAGGAGACGCTGCCACATGCAACTCCCAACTACCATATTGCAGCATCTTCCTCCCCCACTTGTGGGGGAGGACCGAGGAGGGGGACTGCGGGCACCAACCGAGGAGGGGGACTGCGGGCACCAACCGAGGAGGGGACAGCAAGCACCAACCGAGGAGGGGGCAGCAAGCACCAACCAGCGGGCAATTATTACTTAACGTAAGCCAGTAAACTCAACGAATCGCGCGCCAGCGACTTACACTTCTTGTCGTTGGTGATGGCGATGCCGCTCAGATCCTTGTAGCTCTCTTCGCCCAGCGACTTCATGTTGTAATTGCTGTAGTTGCTTAAATCCCAACGATTCTGTTGGGCGAAAAACACCAGCGCTTTACGAATCTGTGCGTCCGGCAAATCCTGATAGCCACAATCGTTCTTGAGATAAACGAACACCGCGGTGAGGTCGGCCAGATCTTCTGCTTCGGATTCGCTCAGGGCAAAACTGGTGGAGGAGAAGCCAAGGAGTCCCGCCAGCAGCAGGATCTTGATGCTTTTCATCATAATCATTCTCAACAAGGGACAATTTATTGACGTTAGCACAGTTATTGCCGGTATTCCGCTAAATTTGCCCTTTCGGGCCATTCCCACCAATTTTATCAGTGCAATCTGTTTCAGGGCTTGACCCTCCCGCAGGGTAAAGGTTTACGCTGTGCCCTTATTCACGACAAGGATAAGAATATGCAACGTCGTCATTTTCTAAAGTTGACTGCCGCACTCAGCGCCGCCGGTGCGCTGCCGCTGTGGAGCCGCTCACTAATGGCCGCCACGCGCCCATTATTGCCGATTCCCTCCATTTTGCAGCCTGATGCCCGCGGGCAATACACCTTAACCGCCATGACCGGCAGCAGCCAATGGAATGGCAAAGCGGTGCCAACCTGGGGATACAACGGTGGATTGCTCGGGCCCGCGCTGCGCCTGCAACGTGAAAAAGCCGTCACGGTTAATATCCATAACCAGCTGCCGGAAGCCACCACCTTGCACTGGCATGGGCTGGAGATTCCCGGCGATGTCGATGGCGGTCCGCAAGGGATTATTGCGCCCGGCGCGACGCGTCAGGTGAGTTTCACGCCCGATCAACCCGCCGCGACCTGCTGGTTCCATCCGCATCAACACGGTAAAACCGGTTATCAGGTGGCGCAAGGTCTGGCGGGTTTGGTGCTGCTGGAAGATGAAGCGTCCGGCAAGTTGCGTCTGCCGATGCAGTGGGGCGAAGACGATGTGCCGCTGATTTTCCAGGATAAGCAGCTGAATAAAGCGGGAACGCAAATCGATTATCAGCTCGATATCATGCGTGCCGCCGTCGGCTGGTTTGGCGATCTGATGCTGACCAACGGCGTGCAATATCCGCAGCATGCGGTGCCACGCGGCTGGCTGCGTCTGCGTTTGCTTAACGGCTGTAACGCGCGTTCGCTGCACATTGCCACCAGCGATCAACGTTCGCTGTATGTGATTGGCAGCGACGGCGGATTGCTGGCCGAACCGGTGAAAGTGGATAGCTTGCCGCTGCTGCCTGGCGAGCGTTTTGAAGTGCTGGTAGATACGTCAGACGGCAAAGCTTTCGACGTGGTGACGCTGCCGGTTACACAGATGGGCATGACGCTGGCGCCGTTCGATCAACCGCTGCCGCTGGTCAACATTCTGCCGCTGCGCGTGATGGCCAGCGGAACGCTGCCGGACAAGTTGGTCGATCTGCCGCCAATTCCCGCCACCGAAGGCCTGCAAAGCCGCTGGCTGCAGCTGATGATGGATCCGCAGCTTGATCAGCAAGGCATGCAAGCGCTGATGGATCGTTACGGCGATAAAGCCATGGGCGGCATGAAAATGGATCATGGCAACATGGCGATGAGTGATAGCGCGAAGCCGATGGATCATGGCGATATGGCGATGGATCACGGCAGCCACGGCAAAACTGCCGCCTATGATTTCCATAACGGCAACAAGATCAACGGGCAGGCATTTAACATGACCAAGCCGATGTTCAACGTGGAATTGGGCAAAGTGGAGAAGTGGACGATTTCCGGTGAAGGCGATCAAATGCTGCATCCGTTCCACATTCACGGCACGCAATTCCGCATCCTGTCCGAAAACGGCAAGCCGCCTGCGCCACATCGCGCAGGCTGGAAAGATATCGTCAGCGTTAACGGCTGGCGCAGCGAAGTGCTGGTGCGCTTCAACTATGTCGCCAACGCCGACAATGCGTACATGGCGCATTGCCATCTACTGGAGCATGAAGATACCGGCATGATGCTCGGTTTTAGCGTCAGTTAACCGCAGCCTCCAGCGCCAGGCGGATATCTTCGATCAGGTCGTCAGGATGTTCGATACCAATCGACAAGCGCACGGTCGCATCGGTGATGCCAATACGCTGTCGTACATCCTGCGGCACGCCCGAATGGGTGGTGCTGGCAGGATGGCTGGCGAGCGACTCGGTGCCACCGAGGCTCACCGCCAGCTTGAACAGTTCCAGCGTATTAAGGAAACGGAACGCCGCCGCTTGCCCGCCACGAATATCAAACGAGAAGGTTGAACCGGCGCCGCTGCACTGGCGCTGATACGTTTTGCCCGCCGGACTTTCTGCCGCCAGATACGGCAGCCAATGCAGTTTTTCCACCTGCGGATGATCGCGTAAAAACGCCGCCACTTTCTCGGCATTGCTGGTGGCTTTCTCCATACGCAACGACAGCGTTTCCAGCGAGCGGCCAATCATCCAGCTGGAGTGCGGATCCAGCTGCGTACCGATGGCGCTGCGCAGCGAACGCACTTTCCCCACCAGCGCTTTACTACCCAGCACCGCACCGGCAATCAAATCCGAATGGCCGCCGACATATTTGGTCAGTGAATAGAGCGACAAATCTGCGCCATGCTGCAATGGCTGCTGAAACACCGGCCCCAGCAGCGTGTTATCGCAGGCGAGAATCGGTCGTGAACCTTGCTGCTGCGCAATCACATCCGCCACTTGCTGCATCAACTGAATGTCCACCAAACTGTTGGTGGGATTGGCGGGCGTCTCGATCAGAATCAGCGCCACGCGTCCGCGCTGCCACGCCAGCTTCGCCGCTTCATGCACCTTATCTTCATCGGTGCCATCACTGAAACCCACCGCTTTGATCTCCAAATCGTGCAGCGTTTTGCTCAGCAGCGTTTCGGTGCCGCCGTACAGCGGCTGGGAATGCAGAATCACTTCGCCCGGACGCGCAAACGTCAGCAGCGTGGTGGCAATCGCCGACATGCCGGAGGAGAACAGCGCCGCACTTTCCGCGCCTTCATACACCGCCAGCCGATCCTCAACGATTTCGCTGTTGGGATGGTTGAAGCGTGAATAGACCAGTCCGCCACTTTTGCCTTCCGGCGGCTGCTTGCGCCCGGCGACGAAATCGAAAAAGTCCTGTCCCTCTTCGGCGCTGTTAAACACAAAGGTGGAGGTGAGAAACACCGGCGGTTTCACCGCGCCTTCTGATAACTGCGGATCGTAACCGTAATTCAGCATCTGCGTTTCCGGGTGCAGCTCGCGCGTACCAATCTTGGTTTTTTTACTGGATGAAGCGGTCATAGGAACTCCAGAACTCGGCGGTGAAGGGGCGGACATGTTCCTACAGTTAACGCCAGCGCGATAAATTTCGCCACGGAATCGTTTGCGTTCTGTGCGCGGCGTTAGACGCTGGCTCGACTATGATAGACTTCGTGGCTTTCCAAAAACCGTAACTGGACGCATGCAATGAAACATACCGTCGACGTGATGATCTCCGAGCAAGAGATCGCAACCCGAATTGCCGAACTGGGCAAGCAGATCAACGAGCACTACCGCGACAGCGGCAGCGAAATGGTGCTGGTGGGTTTGCTGCGCGGCTCCTTTATGTTTATGGCCGATTTGTGCCGCGCCATCGACGTGCCGCATGAAGTCGATTTTATGACTGCGTCAAGCTACGGCAGCGGCATGTCGAGCAGCCGCGATGTGAAAATTCTCAAAGATCTTGATGAAGACATTCGTGGCAAGGATGTGCTGATCGTGGAAGACATCATCGATTCCGGCAACACGCTGAGCAAAGTGCGTGAAATCCTGCGCCTGCGCGAGCCAAAGTCATTGGCGATTTGTACCTTGCTGGATAAGCCAGAGCGACGCGAAGTGGACGTCACCGTCGAATACGTTGGCTTTACCATTCCCGATGAGTTCGTGGTCGGCTTTGGTATCGATTACGCCCAGCGCTATCGCCATCTGCCGTATATCGGCAAAGTTATCCCGACCGGTGAATAACCGCACAATCGTCCAAGGCTAAACTTCCCCGCCTGCGATACACTGCGCAGCCCGTAAGCCAACGGTTTATGGGCTGGCTCGACTCTCTGCTAAACTCCATTGATTTCTTAATGTTAATGACCGCGACATCGCTCGTGCGCATTTTCATTTTCATAGGCCTTTGATGTCTCTACAACAAGGTATGGATTCGCAATGACATATGCACTGGAAATTTCCGGGCTGACCAAAACCTATCCCGGCGGCGTACAGGCGCTGAAAGGACTCGATCTCAACGTGGAAGCGGGCGACTTTTACGCCTTGCTGGGGCCAAACGGCGCCGGTAAATCCACCACCATCGGTATTATCAGCTCGTTAGTGAATAAAACCGGCGGCAGCGTGCGCGTGTTTGGTTACGACCTGCAAAAAGACATGGTCAACGCCAAGCGCCAGCTCGGTCTGGTGCCGCAGGAGTTCAACTTCAACCCGTTTGAAACCGTGATGCAGATTGTGGTCAATCAGGCCGGTTACTACGGCGTTGAACGTGCTGAAGCTAACAAGCGCGCGGAAAAATACCTCAATCAGCTCGATCTGTGGGGCAAACGCAACGAACGCGCGCGCATGCTTTCGGGCGGTATGAAGCGTCGTCTGATGATTGCGCGTGCGCTGATGCATGAGCCGAAGCTGCTGATCCTCGACGAACCGACCGCGGGCGTGGATATCGAACTGCGCCGTTCGATGTGGAGCTTCCTGAAAGAGCTGAATATCAAAGGCACCACCATCATCCTCACCACGCACTATCTGGAAGAGGCGGAAATGCTGTGCCGCAATATCGGCATTATTCAGAGCGGCGAGCTGGTGGAGAACACCTCGATGAAAGGGTTGCTCTCCAAGCTGCAATCCGAAACATTTATTCTCGATCTGGCGCCGCGCAGCCCGCTGCCGCAGCTGGAGGGCTTCCAGTATCGTCTGGTCGATACCTCGACGCTGGAAGTGGAAGTGATGCGTGAGCAAGGTCTGAACAGCGTGTTCAGTCAGCTGAGCGCGCAGGGCGTGCAGGTGCTGAGCATGCGCAATAAAGCTAACCGCCTTGAGGAGCTGTTCGTCAGCCTGACACAGGGAAAAACAGGAGTGAAAGCATGACGCACTTGTATTGGGTGGCGCTCAAGAGCATCTGGAGCAAAGAGATCAACCGCTTCGCCCGCATCTGGATTCAGACGCTGGTGCCGCCGGTGATCACCATGACGCTCTACTTCATCATCTTCGGCAACCTGATCGGTTCACGCATCGGCGATATGCACGGTTTCAGCTACATGCAGTTTATCGTGCCGGGCCTGATCATGATGGCGGTGATCACCAACGCTTACGCCAACGTGGCGTCGTCGTTCTTTAGCGCCAAGTTCCAGCGCAACATTGAAGAGCTGCTGGTAGCGCCGGTGCCAACGCACATCATCATCGCCGGTTATGTCGGCGGCGGCGTGGCGCGCGGCGTGTGCGTGGGGATTTTGGTTACCGCGATTTCGCTGTTCTTCGTGCCGTTCCACGTACATTCGTGGTCGATGGTGGCGCTGACGCTACTGCTGACGGCGATTCTGTTCTCGCTGGCGGGCCTGCTGAATGCGGTATTCGCACGCACCTTTGACGATATCAGCCTGATTCCCACCTTTGTGCTGACGCCGTTAACCTACCTCGGCGGCGTGTTCTATTCGCTGACGCTGCTGCCGCCGTTCTGGCAAGCGGTGTCGAAGCTGAATCCGGTGGTGTATATGATCAGCGGCTTCCGTTACGGTTTCCTCGGCATCAACGATGTGCCGCTGGTGTTCACGCTGTCGGTGCTGATCGCGTTTATCGTGGTGTTTTATGTGCTGGTGTATTCGCTGATTCAGCGTGGGCGCGGGTTGCGTACGTAGGTTTTAGTGCGGCGTTCAAGAAGGTCGCCATGAATGGCGACCCTACGATAACAAGGGCGGGATTTAATCCCGCCCTTGTTATATCAGGCGACCTGGACCGGCAACGCCTTAGCGAGGCGCTTCATTTCGTTATCGCCTTCGAAGTAGGCGACTTTCGGCTGCCAGCTGCGCGCGACTTCATCTTCGACCTGCACGTAAGAGCAGATGATCATGATATCGCCAGCGCAGGCGCAGCGCGCGGCGGCACCGTTGACTGAGATGATCTTCGAGCCACGTTCAGCGGCAATCGCGTAAGTGGAAAAACGCTGGCCATTGGTGACGTTGTAAATGTCGATGGCTTCGTATTGCAGAATGCCGGATGCGTCGAGGAAATCCTGGTCAATGGCGCAGGAACCTTCGTAATGCAAATCTGCCTGAGTGACTTTAACGCGATGCAGTTTGCCTTGAAGTACGGTGCGAATCATAACTGTCTAACCTTGTTAAGCTGCCAATAAACGACGGAAAACTACTCCGTCAGATCCACTTGCTGATTATCAATCAGACGCGCATTGCCGAGCCATGCGGCCATCAAAATCACCGCGCGCTGGCTGTCCACGTTCAGCGCTTGTAAGGTTTCGGCATCGCAAATCGCCAGTCCATCCGGACGGAAACCCTTCTCACGCAACGCCACTTCCGCGTGCTCGATAATCTCTTCGACATGGCGCTCGCCGTTGCTCAGACGTGCGGCCATGCTGTTCATCACCTGGCTGAGACCGGCGGCGATGTTACGCTCGTCGGCGGTGAGATAGCCATTGCGCGAACTCAGCGCCAGACCATCTTTCGCGCGCACCGTTGGCACGCCCACAATCTCGATATCGAAGCCCATATCCGCCACCATCTTGCGGATAATCGCCAGTTGCTGGAAATCCTTCTCGCCGAAGCAGGCGATGTCTGGCTGCACCAGATTAAACAGTTTGCTGACGATGGTGGAGACGCCGCGGAAATGTCCCGGACGGCTGGCACCTTCCAGCAGCGATGATAAACCCGGCACTTCCACGAAGGTTTGGCTATCCAGGCCTTGCGGATAGACATCCGCGGGCGCGGGTGCGAACACCAGATCCACACTATGACGATTTAGCTTCTCGCAGTCGTCCTGCAGCGTGCGCGGATAGCGCGCCAGATCGTCGGGACGATCAAACTGCATCGGATTGACGAAAATCGATACCACCACAACGTCGGCGCGCTCGCGCGCTTCATCGACCAACGTCAGATGACCGTCGTGCAGGTTGCCCATAGTGGGCACCAGCGCGATACGTTTACCTGCCTGACGCCAGCGACGAATTTCACGACGCAGCATCGGCAGTGTTTCAATGATCAGCACTGCAAATCTCCTGATTTACTGGAAACTGTGTTCAGCGGCTGGATAGAGGCCCGCCTCAACGTCGGCGATATATTGGCGAATCGCCGCACGAATGTCGCCGGTTTCTGCGAGGAAATTTTTGGCAAATTTGGGAATGTGACCGCCGGTAATGCCAAAGGCGTCGTGCATCACCAGAATCTGGCCGTCAGTGACGTTGCCCGCGCCGATGCCGATCACCGGCACCGACAGCGCTTGGGTCACGCGTTCCGCCAGCGCCACCGGCACGCACTCCAGCACCAGCAGCTGCATACCGGCGGCTTCCAGCGCCAGCGCATCGGCCAGCAGACGTTCAGCGGCGGCTTCATCGCGGCCCTGCACTTTATAGCCACCGAAGATGTTCACCGACTGCGGCGTCAGGCCCAGATGACCGCACACCGGCACGGCGCGCTCGGTTAGCATTCGCACGGTTTCCGCCAGCCACTCGCCGCCTTCCAGCTTCACCATATTGGCGCCCGCGCGCATCAGCTGTGCGGCGTTGTTGAAGGTCTGTTCCGGCGTGGCATAACTCATAAACGGCAGATCGGCCATCAGCAACGCCAGCGGCGCGCCACGGCGCACGGCGGCGGTGTGATAGGCGATATCGGCCACGGTGACCGGCAAGGTCGATTCGTGGCCCTGCACGGTCATGCCGAGCGAATCGCCAATCAGCATCACCTGAATGCCTTCATCGGCAAACAGGCGGGCAAAACTGAAGTCGTACGCCGTCAGCGTGGCAAATTTGCGGCCGCTGGTTTTGAGTTGGCGTAAATGGGAGAGGGTTGTTGGTTTCATCACACGCTCCAGAGTTTTCTGATGCGCGCAGTGTACTACGGCTTACTCAGACCACAAACGGATAGCGCTGCGATCCAGGGTGGCAAGAATCACAGATAAGGCTTGTCCATTCGGCAGCGACACTTGCGGGGCAATTTCCAGCAGCGGCACCAGCATAAAGGCGCGATTGTGCATGTCGTAATGCGGCACGGTCAGGCGCGGCGTGTTAATGGTGGCGTCGCCAAACAGCATGATATCGAGATCCAGCGTGCGCGGTCCCCAGCGTTCAGCTTTGCGCACGCGGCCGTGTTGCAGCTCAATGCGCTGGGTATGATCGAGCAGCGCGTCGGCGTCCAGCGCGGTTTCCAGCGCCACCACCGCATTAAGGTAATCAGGCTGATCCGGCGGGCCGTACGGCGGTGTGCGATACAGGGAAGATGTGGCGATGCGCGAGGTGTGCGGAATGGCATCGAGCGCGGCCAACGCTGCATCAACCTGATGCAGCGGATCGGCCAGATTACTGCCTAATGCGAGGTAAACGCGGGTCATTGCGGACTGTTTGTGCGAGGCCCGGTTGGACGGCGACGCGGACGGCGCGGTTTACGGCGCGGGGCCGGATCGTCGCCCAGCGTGGTCATCATGGTTTTCTGCTGTACCGGTGCCGCCGCCTGGAACTCGCCCCACCAATGCGTCAGCTTTTGCAGCTCAGGATTGTTTTCCACGTCGGCACGCAGCGCCATCAAATCGTAAGCGGCACGGAACTTAGGATGCTCCATCAGCTTCCACGCACGCTTGCCATGACGACGCGACATGCGCAGCTGCAGCTGCCAGATATCACGAATCAGCGTGGTGATACGCTTGGGAATCGCCAGCGCGCGGCAGGCTTCATCCAGCGTTTCGTTCATCGACAAGGCGAAAGCATCGTAGTAGGTCAGGCCGCTTTCCTGCGCAATGCGTTCGGCGGATTCCAGCTGCGGATACCAGAACATCGCGGCAAACAGGAAGGCCGGATTGACGCGCATATCATTTTGCAGGCGGGTATCCGTATTTTTCAGAACCTGCGCCAGCATACGTTCCATCAGGCTGTCGCTTTCGGCGGTGAAGCCGCGCGTTAGCATCGGGAACAGCGGCTGGAACAGCTGATATTCACGCATCATCTGATAGGTGCGGTAGCCGTAACCAGCTTGCAGCAGCTTGAGCGACTCTTCAAACATACGCGCTGGCGGAATGTCATTCAGCAGCGTTGCCAGACGCGGGATCGGCTCGGCCGTTTCTGCCGCGATACGCATCTGCAGCTTGGCGGCGAAGCGCACCACGCGCAGCATGCGCACCGGATCTTCGCGGTAGCGCGTTTCCGGATCGCCAATCATACGAATGATGCCTTCGTGCAGATCGTGCAAGCCACCGACGTAATCACGTACGGTGAAATCGGCCACGCTGTAATAGAGGCTGTTGATGGTGAGATCGCGGCGCTGGGCATCATCTTCAATGCTGCCGAAAATGTTGTCGCGCAGCAGCATGCCGTTCTGGCCGCGCTGCGAGCTGTTGCGATCTTCTTCGCTCTCTTCATGATGATGACCACGGAAGGTGGCGACTTCGATCACTTCCGGACCGAACATCACATGTGCCAGACGAAAACGACGACCCACCAAACGGCAGTTGCGGAACAGCTTACGCATCTGTTCAGGCGTGGCGTTGGTGGTGATATCAAAGTCTTTCGGCTTGCTGCCGAGCAGCAAATCGCGCACGCCGCCGCCAACCAGGTAGGCTTCGAATCCGGCTTTATTCAGGCGATAGAGCACTTTGAGGGCGTTTTCGCTGATATCTTTGCGTGAGATGTTGTGGCTTTCTCGTGGAATGACAGTCATCTGACCAGGACTTTCAGCTTCCACCTCTTCAGGCGCCTCCTCATCACGCTTGAGGACTCTCCGGCAAAAATTAGCGACTCGGGTAAAAATGGGACACCTCGACAGTGAGAAAAAGGGTGTTAATAAAATCAGCGGCTAATCATAGCCTGTTGAGAACCATTTAGGAATGGTGATGTCGTTTCATCCTCTTTAAGACCGTTCTGCAACGGAATCAGGCGGATATTCCACTGCGCGACGGCCTGTTTCAACAGGCTTTCCAGCGATTCATCCTGCCAGCCTGGCGAAACCGGCTGGCCAAGAAAGCGCAAAGCCTGCACCAGCAGCGGCCGCGCATCGCCATCCGGTAGCGCGGGCGCATGATTCTGCTTGGAAAGCTTGTTGCCATCGCGATTAACCGCCAGCGGCAAATGCAGGTAATCCGGCACCGGCCAGGCAAACTGCTGATACAGCGCAATCTGGCGCACCGTTGGCTCAATCAAATCCGCGCCGCGCACGATTTCCGTCACGCCCTGAAAATGGTCATCAACCACCACCGCGAGATTGTAGGCAAACAGCCCATCACGGCGGTGGATAATAAAATCTTCCTGCGCCAGCTGCGCTTCAGCCTGCAAATGGCCGCGCAGGCGATCGTTAAAGCCGTTAACCGGCGCATGCTGACGCAGGCGCAGCGCGGCGTTGTCCGGCGGCAGCTGCAAATCGCGACAGTGACCATCATAAAAACCGCCCAGCTGCTGGATGCGGCTGCGCGTGCAGGTGCAGAAGTAACTTTGTCGATGGGTTTGCAGCCAGCTCAGCGCGGCGCGATAGGCGTCGTGGCGCTGTGACTGCCACAAAACGTCGCCATCCCAGTAAAGACCATAATGTTCCAGTTGCTGCAAAATACGCGTTGCGGCACCGGGAACTTCACGCGGGGGATCGATATCTTCGATGCGCACCAGCCAGCGTCCCTGTTGCGCGCGCGCACTCAGGTAACTGCCTAACGCAGCAATCAGCGAACCAAAATGGAGGTCACCAGAAGGAGAGGGGGCGAAACGCCCAATGCAGTTTGAAGGATTCATAACGAAGTGTACCGCACGTCGGGAAAACAGGGATTTTCCCGGCTGTGCGGTAACAATTTGCTCACGGCCATTAGCCAGCCATCTGCTTCTCGCGGATTTCTGCCAGCGTTTTGCAGTCAATGCAGAGATCGGCAGTCGGACGCGCTTCAAGGCGGCGAATACCAATTTCTACACCGCAGGAGTCGCAGTAACCGAAATCGTCGTCATCCACTTTCTTGAGCGTTTTCTCAATCTTTTTAATGAGTTTGCGCTCACGATCGCGGTTACGCAATTCCAGGCTGAACTCTTCTTCCTGCGCAGCACGGTCGACCGGATCCGGGAAGTTGGCAGCTTCGTCCTGCATATGTGACACAGTGCGATCTACTTCATCCCGAAGTTGGTTGCGCCAGGCTTCCAGAATCTTACGGAAATGGCCTAGCTGGGCGTCGTTCATATACTCTTCGCCCGGTTTCACCTGATAAGGCTCAACTCCAGCGATGGCGAGGATACTCAGGGACGATGTTTTACGGTTTTGCCCTTCTTGCATGTTGTTTCTCCTGGATAACACGCACTTCCCTAGATACGTCAAGTTGCATGTGCGTTGACTGTGTGCCTGCAACCTGAACGATTTAGGGCTTATCGATTCCCATAAAGGGAAAAAAACAGGCCGCTATAAATAGCAGAAGCAATCAAGGTTGGCAATTATTCCTGACCACTACTTGACAAGCCTCTGAACAATCGCGTATTCAGCGCCTCGCCCAGAATATTCCTATCACACCAAATTGCTATAAATATTACAACGCTACGTTAATCGGTTGCGTAAGTAATATCTTTAACGGTGAAATTTGAGCTTGATACGCCAAAACTTCCACACCACAACGCTGCGCCTGTTCCAGTAGTTCTGCGTAGTGCACGTCGATATGGCGTGCCGGGGAAACGTCCTCAATCCCCGTATGCAAAACTGCGAACAACAAAACGGCTCGATGACCTTCTGCCACGATGGTGCTCAATTCGCGCAGATGTTTCTGTCCACGAGCCGTCACCGCATCCGGAAAATAGCCTTTACCTTCCTGTAAAAGGGTGACGGACTTGACTTCAATATAGCAGTTGGATCGGCCATCCGCTTGCAGCAGGAAGTCAATTCGGCTTTTTTCCGTGCCGTATTTCACTTCAGGCTGGCAGCGGCTGTAAGCGGATAATTCCGGAATGCTGTCGAGCGTCAGCGCCTCGCGCACCAGCTGATTGGCGCGCAGCGTATTCACGCAGATCCAGTGGCCTTGTTGGGTCTCGGTGAGTTCCCAGCTGTGCGGATATTTTCGCGTGGCACTGCAGGATGTCGAATACCACACGGTATCGCCCGGCGTGGCGCAGCCGGTCATCGCGCCGGTATTGGCGCAGTGAATGGTCAGCGTTTCACCTTCTGGTGTAACCACATCGGCTAAAAAGCGTTTGTAACGGGCAATCAAGCGGGCGGGTTTGAGCGGCGGATCGAACTCCATTTACTCTCCTGTGGTTGATAGTAGCGGCCAGCGGGCCAGCGCCTGATAACGCGTGCGGCCGCGCGTCACGTTCGAAGTGAACAACGCAAAATGGCGGATATCGGTGCGCCAGTGGAAACCGCGCGCTGGCAGCGCGATCTGTGACGCCGCGTTGCGCAACAGCGTGACGTGCGGATGAAACGGCTGCGGGCTCTGCGCACAGCCATGACGTGCCGCTTGCGCGCGCAGCAGGCTGGCGAGCTGCAGTAATCCGCGCGGCGCACGCTGGCAGCCGAGCCATACCACGCCGGGACGCGGCCAGTGACCGGCGTCATCCAAATCGAGGGCAAAACCGGGCTGTTCGATGCGTGAGGCCAGCAGTTGCAGCTTGCGTGACGTCTCATCGCTGACCTCGCCGAGAAACGCCAGCGTCAGGTGGAGGTTAGCCGCCGCCACCGGTTTTCCGGCTTCGGCAGCAAAATTATCCGCGCGCCACTGTACCAGCTGTTGCTGGAGCGGAGCGGGCAGTTCAAGAGCAAAAAACAGACGTTGCGTTGCCAGGTTGGCCTCCGGTAATCCGCGCCTCAGAGTGCTACAATGCGCGCCATCTTAGCACAGGCATTTTGGGAGTTGAGTTTGAGTGAGTTACCGGTAAGCGAGGTGCTGCCTGCGTTGCTGGACGCGCTGGCGCAGTCGCCGCAGGTGTTGCTGGCGGCGCCGACCGGCGCAGGTAAATCGACCTGGCTGCCGTTACAGCTGCTGCAACACGCCCAATTGCCCGGCCGCATCATCATGCTCGAGCCGCGCCGACTGGCGGCGCGCAACGTGGCGCAGCGTCTGGCAGAACTGCTTGGCGAGCAGCCGGGCGGCACCGTTGGCTATCGCATGCGCGGTGAAAACTGCTGCGGTGCCAACACGCGCCTCGAAGTGGTCACCGAAGGCATTTTGACGCGCATGTTGCAGCACGATGCAATGCTGGAAGGCGTCTCGCTGGTGATTCTCGATGAATTCCATGAACGCAGCCTGCAGGCCGATCTGTCGCTGGCGCTGCTGCTCGATGTGCAGCAAGGATTACGCGACGATCTGAAAATCCTGCTGATGTCAGCCACGCTCGACAATCTGCATTTGCGTCAGCTGCTGCCAGATGCGCCTTTTGTGGTCTCTGAGGGCCGCAGCTTCCCGGTTACGCGCCGCTATGCTTCGCTCAACAGCCAGCAACGTTTTGAAGAAGCGGTAGCGCGTGAGGTGGCGCAACTGCTGCGCGAAGAGTCAGGATCGCTGCTGCTGTTCCTGCCCGGCGTGGCGGAGATCGAACGGGTGAAGCGCGAGCTGGAAGCGCGGGTCAGTGACGAGGTGGATCTTTCTCCTTTATATGGCGCGCTGTCGCTGGAGGCGCAACGCCGCGCCATCCTGCCGTCTCCGGCGGGTCGCCGCAAAGTGGTGCTGGCGACCAACATCGCCGAAACCAGCTTGACCATCGAAGGTATCCGTTTAGTGGTCGATAGCGCGCTGGAGCGCTCGGCGCAGTTTGACGTGCGCAGCGGCGTGACGCGGCTGCAAACGCAGCGTATCAGCCAGGCGTCGATGACGCAGCGCGCCGGTCGTGCTGGCCGTCTGGAACCAGGCATCTGCCTGCACTTACTGCCGCAGGAGCAGGCGCTGCGTGCTGCGGCGCAGAGCGAACCGGAAATTCTCAACAGCGATTTGACCTCGCTGCAGATCGATCTGCTGCAATGGGGTTGTCAGAATGCGTCGCAGCTTATGTGGCTTGACGCGCCGCCGCCGCGCAACTTGCGTGCGGCGTGCGAGCGGTTAGCGCAGCTAGGCGCGCTGGAGAATCACCAGCTCAACGCGCGCGGTCGCAAGATGGCCGCGCTGGGCAGCGATCCGCGCCTGAGCGCCATTCTGGTGGCCGCCGGGCAAAATAGTGATGCCATCGCCAGCGCCGCGCTGCTGGTGGCGATTCTGGAAGATCCGCCACGCAGCGGCAGCGCCGATCTGCGTGATGCGCTTAATCATCCGCAGCCGCACTGGCAGCGCCGCGCGCGTCAGTGGCAGAAGCGCCTCAACGCCAGCGGCGGCACCATTAATCCCGACCTGTTCCCGCAGCTGCTGGCCGCCGGTTTTGCCGATCGTCTGGCGCAGCGTCGTGGCGACAGCGCGCGCTATCAGCTGGCGAACGGCATTGGCGCGATGCTCAACGAGCAGGATGGTTTGAGCCGCTATGAGTGGCTGATTGCGCCGACGCTGTTGCAGGGCGCCAGCGCCGCCGATGCGCGCATGTTGCTGGCGCTGCCGGTGGATATCGACACGCTGCGCCGCGCGTGTCCAACCTTAATTGAGCAGCGCACCGACGTGGAGTGGGACGAGGAGAAAGGTACTTTGCGCGCGTGGAAACGCGAACTCATTGGTGCGCTGGTCCTGAAAGCACAGCCGCAGGCGCGTCCGGAGGCGGAAATATTGCATCCGGCGATGCTGCGCTGGATCCGCGAAAAAGGATTGTCGGTGTTGGGCTGGAAAGAAGACGCTGAACAGCTACGCTTGCGGGTGCATTGTGCCACGCAGTGGCTGCCGGAAGAGGCGTGGCCGCCGCTGGACGATGAGAGCCTGCTCGACACGCTCGAAAGCTGGCTGCTGCCGGAGATGAGCGCGGTGCGCGATCTGAAAGGATTGCAGAGCATCAATCTTGTCAGCGCATTATTACATTTGCTGACATGGTCACAACGTCAGCGGCTGGATACTGTGCTGCCAACTCATTACACTGTGCCGACCGGAAGCCGCCTGCCGATCCGCTACGATGCGGAGAAGCCACCCGCGCTGGCGGTGCGGATTCAGGAGATGTTTGGTGAAGCACAGAATCCGGCGGTGGCCGATGGCCGCGTACCGCTGGTGTTAGAGCTGCTCTCGCCCGCGCACCGTCCGCTGCAGATCACCCGTGACCTCGCGGCGTTCTGGCGTGGTGCGTATCCCGAAGTGCAGAAAGAGATGAAAGGGCGCTATCCAAAGCATCCATGGCCGGACGATCCGGCCAACGCCTTACCCACAAGGCGGACCAAGAAATTTTCATCGTGAAACGCTGTGGATCGAATTCAGAGGGTTCTGCCATGCGTAGCACGAGAAAGCAGTTAGAGTAACGGCCGCCGCCGTAGCAATACCTGGAGAATAAAAGCATGTCTGGGAACGATCGCGAACCTATTGGGCGCAAAGGAAAAGCGCCAAAGCCGCCGCGCAGCACTGCGCGTCGGGGTCGCCGCAGGGAACTTGATGATGATATCGATCAGGACGATTTTGACGAAGAAGATGAGGAGAGTGGACCGGTGCCACCAAAAAGTAAAAAACGTCCGCCACGCGGCAAACGTCGCTGGTTAGGCTGGTTGATTAAACTCTTCCTGGTCTTTGTGGTGGTGATGGCTGCCTGGGGCGTCTATCTCGACTCGGAAATCCGCAGCCGCATCGACGGTAAAGTGTGGCAATTGCCGGCCGCCGTTTATGGCCGCATGGTCAGCCTCGAACCGGGCATGTCGTACGACAAAAAAGAGATGATTGCGCTGCTGGAAGGCACGCAGTATCGCGAAGTGTCGCGCATCACCCGTCCGGGCGAGTTTAGCGTCAAAGGCAACACCATTGATCTGCTGCGCCGTCCGTTTGATTTCCCGGACAGCAAAGAGGGGCAGATCAACGCGCGCCTGACGTTTAGCAACAATGAGCTGAGCGAGATTAAAAACCTCGATACCGGCCGCGATTTTGGCTTCTTCCGCCTCGATCCGCGCCTGATCACCATGTTGCAGTCGCCGAACGGTGAACAGCGTCTGTTCGTGCCGCGCGCCGGTTTCCCGGATCTGCTGGTTAGCACCTTGATCGCCACCGAAGACCGCCATTTCTACGAGCACGACGGCATTAGCCCGTACTCAATTGGTCGTGCGTTCCTCGCCAACATCACCGCCGGTAAAGCGGTGCAGGGCGGCAGTACGCTGACGCAGCAGCTGGTGAAAAACCTGTTCCTCACCAACGAGCGTTCGCTGTGGCGTAAAGCGCGTGAAGCCTATATGGCGGTGATCATGGATGCGCGCTACAGCAAAGATCGCATCCTCGAGCTGTATCTCAACGAGGTGTATCTCGGCCAGACCGGCAACGATCAGATCCGCGGCTTCCCGCTGGCGAGCTTGTACTACTTCGGTCGTCCGGTGGATGAGCTGAGCCTCGATCAGCAGGCGATGCTGGTCGGCATGGTGAAAGGCGCGTCGCTGTACAATCCATGGCGTAACCCGAAACTGGCGCTGGAGCGACGTAATCTGGTGCTGCGTTTGTTGCAGCAGCAGAACGTCATCGATCAGGAACTGTATGACATGCTGTCGGCGCGTCCGCTTGGCGTTCAGCCGAAAGGCGGCGTGATCACGCCTCAGCCAGCGTTCATGCAGATGGTGCGTAACGAGCTGCAAGCCAAGCTCGGCGACAAAATGAAAGATCTCTCCGGCGTGAAGATTTTCACCACGCTGGATGCGATTTCGCAGGATGCCGCGGAGAAAGCGGTAATTGAAGGCATTCCAACGCTGAAAAAACAGCGTGGCCTGAAAGATCTGGAAACCGCGATGGTGGTGGTTGACCGATTCAGTGGTGAAGTGCGCGCCATGGTTGGCGGTGCCGATCCGCAGTTTGCCGGTTACAACCGCGCGCTGCAGGCACGTCGTTCGATTGGCTCGCTGGCAAAACCGGCCACCTATCTTACCGCGCTGAGCCAGCCGAACAGCTATCGCCTCAACAGCTGGATCGCCGATGAGCCGATTGCGCTGAAACAGCCGAACGGCAGCATCTGGAAACCGATGAATGACGATCGTCGTTTCAGCGGCAAAGTGATGCTGGTGGATGCGCTGACCAACTCGATGAACGTGCCAACCGTCAACCTCGGTATGACGCTGGGACTGGATGCCGTGGTTGATACCTGGAACAAACTCGGCGTGCCGAAAGATCAGCTGCATCCGGTGCCGTCAATGCTGCTGGGCGCACTGAACCTGACGCCGATTGAAGTGGCGCAGGCGTTCCAGTCGATTGCCAGCGGCGGTAACCGCGCTGAGCTGTCGGCGGTGCGTTCGGTGATTGCGGAAGATGGCACGGTGCTGTATCAAAGCTATCCGCAGGCGCAGCGCGTTGAACCGGCGCAGGCGGCGTATCTGACGCTCTACACCATGCAGCAGGTCGCCGATCACGGCACCGCGCGTGCGCTGGGTGCACGTTATCCTAAAGCGCATCTGGCAGGCAAAACCGGTACCACCAATGACCTGATCGACAGCTGGTTCGCCGGTATTGATGGCAAAGAAGTGGCGATTACCTGGGTTGGTCGCGATAACAACCAAACCTCGAAGCTGTACGGTGCCAGCGGTGCAATGCAGCTTTATCGTCGCTATCTCGACAACCAGGCGCCAATGCCGCTGGTGCTGACGCCGCCGGAAGATATCACGCAGATGAACGTCGATTCTGCCGGTAACTTTATCTGCGGTACGGGCAGCAGCACATGGCGATCGCTGCCGGTGTGGTCACTGGATCCGAACGCGCTGTGTCAGCAGCAGCAAGAGCAGGTTCAGCAACAACAGCAGCAGTTGCAGCAGCAACAAGAGCAGCAACAGCAGCAACAACAACAGCAGCAGCCACAGAATGAGCAGAAAGATTCTGACGGTGTGGCGGGTTGGATTAAAGATATGTTCGGCAGCAAATAAGTTGCTGAGAAAACAAAGGGCGCTGCGGCGCCCTTTTTCATGCCTGCATTTTTGTTAAGCACGATCATGGATATACGCGATCTGGGCGCTAACGCCCCGCGAACAGCCATTAATCGTTGCGAATATGACACTATTTCGCCTAAAATCCGTGCGTCATAATAATCATTCTCGTTTGTATTCGCCTGCATCGACTTTTTTCGAGAGACCTCACTTATGAATACGCGAAACACCAATCCTTGTTTCTTACGCCCGCGTTCGCTGGCTTGGTTTATTTCACTGACTCTGGGTACGTTCAGCGTGCAGGCGTTGGCAGAAGATACCGTGGTTGTTAGCGCCGATGGCGGCAGCGGTGTCGAGCAAGAGAAAGCGTGGGGCCCGTCGCCAACCATCGCGGCCAAACGCAGCGCCACCGGCACCAAAACCGATACGCCGATTGAGAAGAACCCGCAGTCCATCTCGGTGGTCACGCAGGAAGAGATGGCGATGAAAAACGTCACCAGCGTGAAAGGGGCTTTCAACTACACGCCAGGCGTGTTGACCGGTAACCGCGGTAGCTCCAATGTGATCGATGCGCTCTCTATTCGCGGCTTCAGCGAAACCAACACCAACCAATATCTTGATGGCCTGAAACTGCAGGGTGATAACTACTCTGAGTTTGCTATCGATCCCTATTTCCTCGAGCGCGCCGAACTGTTGCGCGGTCCGGTTTCGGTGCTGTACGGCAAGAGCAATCCGGGCGGCGTGGTGTCGCTGGTGAGTAAGCGTCCAACGCAGGAGACGCTGCGTGAAGTGCAGTTCCAGATGGGCACCAACAATCAGTTCTCCACCGGTTTCGATTTCGGCGGCTCGCTGGATGATGACGGCGTTTACAGCTATCGCCTGACCGGCCTCGCGCGCAGCGCCGATGCGCAGCAGGAGATGAACAAAGAGAAGCGCTACACCATTGCGCCGTCGTTCAGCTGGCGTCCGGATGAGAATACGCGTTTCGATCTGCTGACCTACTTCCAGAACGAACCGGAAACCGGCTATTACGGCTGGTTGCCACGTCAGGGCACCGTGGTGGGCATCACGCGTCCTGACGGCAGCAGCTACAAGCTGCCGACCAACTTTGATGAAGGCGAAGACAGCAACAAGATTTCGCGCAACACCAAGATGGTGGGCTACAACTTCGAGCACAGCTTCAATGATACCTGGACGGTGCGGCAGAATCTGCGCTATGCGGATCTGAGAACGGATTATCGCAGTATTTATGGCAATGGTTTTAATGCCCTAACACAGCAAATTACTCGCGGTTCGGCGGTTTCTAATGAAAAGCTGAATCAGTTTGCAGTCGATAACCAGGCGCAGGCTAAATTTGCGACGGGGCAGGTTGATCACACGTTGTTGCTGGGTGTCGATTTCCAGCGCACGCGAAACGATATTGATGCGCAATTTGGTACCGCATCACCGCTGAATGCCGTTAATCCGCAATATGGCGACGACAGCGTGACGCCGTTTGATACGCCTTATCAGCACCTTAATAAGCAGCGCCAAACCGGTTTATACGCGCAGGATCAGATGGAGTGGAACCGCTGGGTGTTAACCCTCGGCGGCCGTTACGATTACGCCATGAACTCGGTTTACGATCGCGTAGCCAATAGCGTTGATCGCCAGAACGATCAGGCTTTCACCTGGCGTGGCGGTCTGAACTATGTGTTTGATAACGGTATCGCGCCTTACTTCAGTTACAGCGAAGCCTTCATTCCGAACTCAGGTTCAACCTTTGATGGCCAAGCCTTCGATCCTTCACGCGCGAAGCAATATGAAGCCGGTGTGAAATACGTACCGAAAGATCGTCCGGTAGTATTAACTGCAGCGGTCTATCAGCTGACTAAAACTAAAAACCTGACGGCCGATCCGGATACGGTTAACCATCCATTTGCCAGCATTCAGAGTGGTGAAATCCGTTCACGCGGCGTGGAGCTGGAAGCCAAAGCAGCGCTGAATGCCAACATCAATATGACCGCCTCTTATACCTATACCGATGCGGAATACACCGAAGACACCAACCTCAAAGGCAAAACGCCAGTGCAGGTGCCGAAGCATATGGCATCGCTGTGGAGTGATTACACCTTCCATGAAACGGCGCTGTCGGGCGTGACCGTGGGTGCGGGTGTGCGTTATGTGGGCGAGAGCAAAGGGTTGTACGCCAGCGGCGACGATGTGAACCAAAACTTCGACGTAGCCGGTTACACCACCGTTGATGCCGCGCTGAAATACGATCTCGCACGCTTTGGCATGCCGGGCTCCACCATCGGCGTTAACGTCAATAATCTGTTCGATCGTGAATACGTCGCCAGCTGCTACCGCGATTATGCCTGCTATTGGGGCGCTGAGCGCCAGATTGTCGGTACTGCGACTTTCCGTTTCTAATCGTGTTACGTAGGTCGCCATCAATGGCGACCCTACTGATTAACCAGGGATTATCATGCAGCATCCGCACCACGCAGAAACCACCTTCAGGCTGGATAACGTCAGTTTTCGTGTGCCAGGCCGCACGCTGCTGCATCCGCTGTCTCTTACTTTTGCACCGGGCAAAGTCACCGCGCTGATTGGTCATAACGGTTCCGGCAAATCCACGCTGCTGAAAATGCTTGGTCGTCACCATGCGGCGAGTGAAGGGCGCGTGTTGCTGAATGAGGAGGCGGTTGATAACTGGGGCAGCAAAGATTTTGCGCGTCAGGTGGCGTATCTGCCGCAGCAGCTGCCGGCGGCGGAAGGCATGACGGTGCGCGAGCTGGTGGCGATTGGCCGCTATCCGTGGCACGGCGCACTGGGCCGTTATGGTCAGGAAGATCGCGACCGGGTGGAAGAGGCGATTACGCTGGTGGGATTAAAGCCTTTTGCCGGGCGTCTGGTGGATAGCCTTTCCGGCGGTGAGCGCCAGCGTGCCTGGCTGGCGATGCTGGTGGCGCAGAACAGTCGCTGCCTGTTGCTGGATGAACCGACGTCGGCGCTGGATATCGCCCATCAGGTTGATGTGCTGGCGCTGATTCAGCGTCTCAGCCGCGAACGTGGGCTGACGGTGATTGCGGTGCTGCACGACCTCAACATGGCGGCGCGCTATTGCGATCGTCTGGTGGCATTGCGCGGTGGCGAAGTGATTGCCGAAGGCGGCCCCGAGGTGATCATGCAGGCCGATGTGCTGGGCAACATTTACGGTATTCCGATGGGCATTTTGCCGCATCCGCTGGGCGGCGCGCCCGTCAGTTTCGTTTACTAAGGCCTCGCCATGTTCGACATTTCTCGCCGCCGCCTACTGACAGCGCTGGCGCTTTCCCCGTTGATGTCCGCGTTGCCGCTGCGTGCCGCCGTGCCGGACGCGCAGCGCATTCTGGCGCTGGAGTGGCTGCCGGTGGAGCTGCTGATGGCGCTCGGCGTGACGCCACTCGGCGTGGCCGACATGCACAATTACAACATTTGGGTCGGCGATCCGCAGCTGCCGTCCAGCGTTATCGATCTTGGATTACGCACCGAACCCAATCTGGAGCTGATGACGCAGCTCGAACCTTCGCTCATCCTGCACTCCAATGGTTACGGCCCGGCGCTGGATAAGCTGCAGCGCATCGCGCCGACCATGGGTTTTGACCTCAACAGCGGCGATGGCAAACCGCTCAGCACCGCGCGTCACTCGCTGCAGGCGCTCGGCGCGCGTCTTGGCCGTGAAGCGCAGGCCGTGCAGCATCTGCAGTATGTGGATGAACAGCTGGCGGCGGCGCGTGAACGCCTCAAGCCGTGGGCCGATCGTCCGGTGCTGCTGATGTCGCTGATGGACAGCCGCCACGCGATTACCTTCGGTAAAAACAGTTTGTTCCTTGAGGTGATGGAGATCCTTGGCTTGAGCAATGCCTGGCAGGGCGAAACCAACTTCTGGGGCAGCGCAGTCGTTGGGCTGGAGCGGCTGGCGGAAGTGGGTGATGTGCAGGTGATCTGCTTCGATCACGATAACGATCGCGATATGCAGCAAGTGATGGCTACCGCGCTGTGGCAGGCGCTGCCATTTGTGCGCGCGCAGCGTTTCCAGCGCGTGCCGGCGGTGTGGTATTACGGCGCGACCTATTCGGCGCTGAAATTTGTCCGCGTGCTGGAACACGCGCTGGAGTCGCACTGATGCGCAATCGTCTTTTTCCCGTCGCGCTGCTGAGTGCGGTCTTTCTGCTGGCGCTGGCCTTAACCGTCATCAATCTGCGCCAGGCGCTGCCGAGCGATCAGTGGTCGCAGGCGTTTTTCGCGCCTGACATCAACAACATCCAGCAAGTGGTGTTTCATCACAGTTTGCTGTCGCGGCTGGCGCTGTCGCTGCTGGTTGGCGCGGGCCTTGGCCTCGCCGGCTTGCTGTTTCAACAGGTGCTGCGTAATCCGCTGGCGGAACCCACCACGCTTGGCGTGTCGTCGGGCGCTCAGCTGGGGATTACCGTCGCGACGTTGTGGCATTTGCCGGGCGGCGAGCTCACGCAGCAGTTTGCGGCGATGGGCGGTGCGGTGATTGTCGGTATTCTGGTGTTCGGCGTGGCCTGGGGTAAACGTCTGTCGCCGGTGACGCTGATTCTGGCTGGACTGGTGCTGAGTTTGTACGCCGGTTCGGTGAACCAAATCTTCGCTATCTTCAATCACGATCAACTGCAGAACATGTTCCTGTGGAGCACCGGCGCGCTCAACCAGCTGGATGGACACAACGTGGCCCAGCTGTGGCCGCGTCTGCTGCTGGCGTTTGTGGTGGCGCTGGCGCTGCTGCGTCCACTGACGCTGATGGGACTAGATGATGGCGTAGCGAAAAACCTTGGTCTGGCGCTGTCGGCGGCGCGTATTGCCGCGCTGGCGCTGGCGATTTTGCTTAGCGCGCAGCTGGTCAATGTTGCGGGCATCATCGGCTTTATCGGCCTGTTCGCGCCGCTGCTGGCGAAGATGCTCGGCGGACGTCGTCTGATGAGCCGCATGATTTTGGCCCCGCTGATCGGTGCGCTGCTGCTGTGGCTGGCCGATCAGTGTGTGCAGTGGCTTACCAGCCACTGGCGCGAAGTGTCTACCGGCACGGCGACCGCGCTGATCGGCGTGCCGATTTTGTTGTGGTTACTGCCGCGTCTGCGTACCGGATCGGTGCCGCCGGCGCTAAATCAGGGCGATAGCGTGCCGGCTGAGCGGCAGAACGTCTTGCGCTGGTGTTTAATCGGATTGCTGATTCTGGGCGTATTGAGTTGGGTTGGCATTACCTTTGGCCGCGATGCGCACGGCTTTGCGTGGGTGGGCGGTGATATGCTGCAGCAGCTGCTGCCGTGGCGCGCACCGCGCGTATTGGCCGCGCTGATTGTGGGCATGATGCTCGGCGTGGCGGGTGCGCTGATCCAGCGGCTCACCGGCAATCCGATGGCAAGCCCGGAAGTGTTAGGCATTAGCTCGGGTGCGGCGTGCGGCGTGGTGGTAATGATGTTCTTCGTGCCGGGCGATGCGGTGGCGTGGCTGTTGCCTGCCGGTGCGCTGGGCGCGGCGTTGACGCTGTTGATTATTATGCTGGTGGCGAGTCGCGGCGGCTTCTCGCCAGAACGCATGTTGCTGGCGGGCATGGCGCTTAACAGCGCGTTTGTCACACTTTTGATGGTGCTGCTGGCCAGCGGCGATCCACGCATGGCGGGCTTGCTGAGCTGGATTTCCGGTTCAACCTACAACATCAATATGCAGCAGGCGGTGCAAAGCGCGGTGGTGGGTTTAGTGCTGATTTCACTGGCACCGCTGGCGAGTCGCTGGTTGACGCTATTGCCACTCGGCAGCGCTACCGCGCGTTCAGCGGGCATGGCGCTCACCACTTCGCGCCTCAGCCTGCTGCTGCTGGCAGCGGCATTGACTGCCACGGCCACGTTAACCATCGGGCCGCTGAGCTTTATCGGGCTGATGGCGCCGCATATCGTGCGCATGCTCGGGTTCCGCCGTGCGTTACCGCAGGTGCTGATGGCCGGTTTGTTGGGCGGCGGTTTGATGATTTTCGCGGATTGGTGCGGCAGGATGCTGGCGTTCCCGGATCAGATCCCGGCAGGGTTGATGGCGACCTTCTTTGGTGCGCCGTACTTTATTTGGCTATTGCGCCGAGCATGATGTTGGTCGCCATGAATGGCGACCCTACGAAAATGCGTAGGATCGCATTTAGCAGTTTTACAGCTTAGCGAAGCTGCGGCGTGCCGCATCGATGGTGCGCTGAATATCTTCTTTGCTGTGCGCCAGTGACATAAAGCCCGCTTCGAAGGCGGATGGCGCGAGGTACACGCCTTCTTCCAGCATCAGGTGGAAGAAACGCTTGAAGCGTTCAACGTCACACTGAGTCACGTCCTGATAGCAGGTCACTTCATCAGCATCGGTGAAGAAAATCCCGAACATGCCGCCAACGTGGTTGATCACCAGCGGAATGTTTTCGGCCTTCGCCGCAGCCAGCAAGCCTTGCGCTAACTGCGTGGTCAGATCGGTCAGCGTGCTGTGGGTGCCTGGCTGCGCAATCTGCGACAGACACGCGAAGCCCGCCGCCATGGCAATCGGGTTACCGGACAAGGTACCGGCCTGATAAACCGGACCGGTTGGTGCCAGCGCATCCATTACATCGCGACGACCACCAAAGGCACCGACTGGCATGCCGCCGCCGATGATTTTACCAAGGCAGGTCAGGTCTGGCGTCACGTCGTAATAGGCCTGAGCACCGCCTAATGCGACACGGAAGCCGGTCATCACTTCGTCGATAATCAGCAGCGCGCCGAATTCGTCACACAGCGCGCGCAGGCCCGGCAGGAAGTCTGGCTGCGGTGGAATGCAGTTCATGTTGCCCGCTACCGGTTCAACGATGATGCAGGCGATATCCTCAGGATACTGCTCGAAAGCCGCACGCACGGTGCTGAGATCGTTATAAGTGCAGGTCAGCGTGTGCTTAGCGAAATCGGCCGGTACACCTGGCGAGTTTGGCTGGCCCAGCGTCAACGCGCCGGACCCGGCTTTCACCAGCAGGCAGTCGGCGTGGCCGTGATAGCAGCCTTCGAACTTGATGATTTTGTCGCGATGGGTGAAGCCGCGCGCCAGGCGAATGGCGCTCATGGTGGCTTCGGTGCCGGAGTTAACCATGCGCACCATGTCCATGCTTGGCACCAGCTCGCACACCAGCTCGGCCATTTTCACTTCCATCTCGGTTGGCGCGCCGAAGCTCAGACCGCGCGCAGCCGCTTCAATCACCGCGTTACGGATGTTGGCGTTGTTATGACCCAGCACCATCGGGCCCCACGAACCGACATAATCGATATAGCCTTTGCCGTCGGCGTCATACAGATACGCACCGTCAGCGCGTTCGATGAACAGCGGCACACCGCCCACACCGGTAAATGCACGTACCGGGGAGTTCACACCGCCGGGGATCAGGCGTTGCGCTGCGGCATACAGGTTTTCTGACTTACTCATTGTTCTGCTCCTGCTGTTCGGGAAAAAATCTGGCGCCATTCTACGGGAATAACGGCTTGCGCTAAAGTTTAGGGTATATACTTTCCTGCGCATGCGGCGGCACGCAGTGTCAAGCTTGAGACTTGATTGCACTGGACGGCTGGCAGATAATAGCGAGATTAAGGTCGTTTTCTGACCTCGACGTTTACCCGGAGTAAAAGATGAGTGACGACTTAGCAGCGCTGCCTTTGCAATTCACTGATGCAGCAGCAAAAAAAGTGAAAAACCTGATTTCTGATGAAGAGAATCCCGAGCTGAAATTGCGCGTCTATATTACCGGCGGCGGTTGCAGCGGTTTCCAGTACGGCTTCACATTTGACGATCAAATGAATGACGGCGACATGACCATCGAGAAACAAGGCGTGGCGCTGGTGGTGGATCCGATGAGTCTGCAATATCTGGTGGGCGGTTCAGTGGATTACACCGAAGGCCTGGAAGGTTCACGTTTTATCGTGACCAACCCGAATGCCAAAACCACCTGCGGTTGCGGTTCTTCCTTCAGCATCTAATGCTGCTTCTGGCTGCCGTTCTGGTAGCCAGATTCCTACCACTCAATTGTCACTAAACGCGCAGATTCACGGCGCGTGGCATCGCGTTTTAACACACGTTCGGTAATGCGCGGCTGCGCGCTGAAATGACGTCCACAATCCACTTTGGGCAGAGTGTGTTCACTCTGGCGTGAGATATCGCAACGCGAGAATAACGTCAAGGTGACGGCAATAGAGCCGGTCGACGTGGCCGCACTCAGAGGTGCAGCGATCACGAGCCCTATGGCCAGCAGCAGTGCTCTGGTCATGAATAGTTCCTGGTGAAGACAAAATTGCGCTAAGCGCTAAAAATGGGCACAGAGCATACGTGGCTGCTGCGCCTTGTATTATGATTTACGACAATTCTTGCCGAATCTTTAATCTTTATTGGTGCTTTTTTTCGTCGGATGTAAATCTGCACACAGCTGTTTCGCTGCCAGCAGCATGCGAGGCCCCGGACGGCTTAGCCAATCGTCATTGATGGCGATCACCGGCACATCCAATTGCGGCTGCCAGAATTTAGCAATGCTGGCAGCCTGAGCGGCATCACCCCCGATGACAATCGCCTGCGGATGGCGCATCAGCACCTGTTCGCGGCTCACTTGTGGCCAGCTAACGCTGCTATCGGCAAAAATATTCTTGCCGCCGCACAGTTCAATCACCTGGTTTTGCAGGGTGTTACGCGAAGCCGTAAACAGCGGCTGCTGACCAAACTGCAAAAACAGCGGCAGCGGCGTACTTTGCTGATACTGCTGGCGCAGCGCCGCTTCCTGCGCGCGTAAGGCCTGCGCCGCATCAATGGCTTGCTGCGGCTGCGGACTCCAGCGCCGTAACGCCGCCAGCGCATCGATCATTTGATCAATGGTTTGCGGATCGATCCACTCAACCTTAATCCCGAAACGCTGCAGCTGTTCGATTTGCCGCTGCGGATTACCGCCGCGCCACGCCAGCACCACATCCGGCTTGAGCTGCAGAATGCGCTCCACTTTAATGCCTTGCCAGTTAGCCACCTGTTCCAGCGTGTTGGCCTGCGCGGGATAATCGGAGAAGGCGCTGACGGCCAGCGGCGTAATGCCTGCGGCAAAGGCCAGTTCCGTCAGATGGGGCGAAAGGGTGATGACGCGCGGCGCGGCGGCGAACAGGCTGTTGCACAGCAGCAACAGCCCAAGCAGCAGGATTTTAGCCACGCGCCAGCTGAACCAGCAGGTTTTCAACCATCAGCGAAGACTGTTTTGCCGCAACGCTGAGGAACTCGTCGAAGCTGAGGTGTGATTCCTGATCGGCGACGTCAGAAATGGCGCGCACCACCACAAATGGCACCTTGAACTGATGGCAAACGTGACCAATCGCGGTCGCTTCCATCTCCACCGCAATCGCCTGCGGGAAGGTGGTGCGGATGCGTTCCAGCGGTGCAGCGCCGTTGATAAACGCATCGCCGCTCACTACCAAACCGCGTACCGCGTTGAGGTCAAGCTGCTTGATAACCAGCTCAGCGGCGGCAATCAGTTTGTCATCCGCCACGAAAGCCGCGGGGCAGCTGGCCATCTGGCCTGGCTCGTAACCGAAGGCGGTGACGTCGACATCGTGATAGCGCACTTCATCCGACACCACGATATCGCCCACTTTCAGCGTTGGCGCCAGGCCGCCAGCAGAACCGGTGTTGATTACCACATCCGGCTTGCACAGCTGAAGCAGCAACGTGGTGCCGAGCGCGGCAGCCACTTTGCCGATGCCTGATTTCAGCAGCGCCACCTCAACACCGTTCAGCGTGCCGGTGTAAATTTCGCAGCCGGCCAGCGCCAGTGTCTGGCGGTTTTCGATTTTGTCACGCAGCAGAGTAACTTCCTGCTCCATCGCGCCAATAATGCCTACTTTCATAAGAATCTCGCTAATTTAATGGATGTAACCCGCAAAAGTGAGGCATAGTCTAACATGGCTGATTGAGGAAGAATTCACGAAAAAATAAGGGGTAATTATGGCGACGATCAATTTCAGGAAGAAGATCAGTTTCACCCGCCCTTATACCAGCCGCAAAGATCCCGAAGGGGAATACTTTATTACCCGCCACTTTGAAAGCGATCGCGGACGTATTATTAACTCCGCCGCGATTCGTCGTCTGCAACAGAAAACTCAGGTATTCCCGCTGGAGCGCAATGCGGCGGTGCGATCGCGTCTGACGCACTCGCTGGAAGTGCAGCAAACCGGGCGATATATCACCAAAGAGATTCTGCAAGCGCTGAAAACTCAGGGCGGCGGGCTGGCGAATTATGGGCTGGATGAGTTTGAAGGCGCCTTCGAAAGCCTGATTGAGATGGCCTGTTTGCTGCACGATGTCGGTAATCCGCCGTTTGGTCATTTTGGTGAAGCGGCGATCAATGACTGGTTCGACGATAATCTGCCAGCCGAGCTCGTCGATCCGCTGGTAGCGGGCGTTGCCGATGAAGCTGAGCGCGCCGCGTTTGACCAGTTAAATGCCATGATCCGTCAGGATTTGTGCCATTTCGAGGGCAACGCCCAGGCGATTCGCTTGGTGCACACGCTGCTGCAACTCAATCTCAGCTATGCGCAGGTAGCCTGTATTTTGAAATATACCGCGCCCGCATGGTGGCAAGGCGATAAACCGGCTGAATTTAGCGTATTAATGAAAAAACCGGGCTTCTATTTATCCGAGCGTGAATATGTGGCTGAGTTGCGCGAAGCGACGAATATTAAACAGCACCATCGTTTTCCGCTCACCTGGATAATGGAAGCCGCCGATGATATCTCTTATTGCATTGCCGATCTGGATGACGCCGTGGAAAAAGATATTTTCCATGTTGAAACGCTGTATAAGCATTTATTGGATGCCTGGGGCACGGTAAAAAACGGCGATGTTTTCAGCCGCACTATCGGCGATGCCTGGAAAGAGGCTAATCAGAAAAAACGCCGCAGTATCAGCGATCAATTCTTTATGTCATTGCGGGTTAACGTGCAAAACGTGCTGGTTAGCCATGCGGTTAAGCGTTTTATTGACAACCTGCCGGCTATTTTCGAAGGCGATTTTAATCACGCTTTACTGGAAGATGATGGCGAAGAAGGGCGCTTGCTGAAATTATTTAAAACGGTCGCGCGTCAGCAAGTGTTTAATCATCCGGAAGTTGAACAACTGGAATTGCAGGGTTATCGGGTGATTAAAGGTCTGCTCGAAATATATCAATCATTGCTGTTGCTGGATTACGAGCAATTTACCACCTTGATGAACGAGGATTTTCTGGCAAAGCATCCGATTGAAACCCGGTTGTTTCATAAGCTTTCCGGCAAACATCGCAAAGCCTATCAGCAACACATGCGTTCATTGATTGTTGAGCATAAATATCAGCGCTTGTTGTGGGAACGTTATTATCGTGCGCGTCTGATTCAGGACTACATTAGTGGGATGACGGACAATTATGCCTGGGATGAATATCGTCGTTTAATGGCGGTTGAATAAGCGCAGAATTGTAAAGGCGAAGAACAATTTTTTACCTTTGCCTAAAACTTTATTAGGAACTTCGCGCTAAAAACTTAATCTCACCATCACGACCACAGCAATGGTCTGGCCGTAATTCTTAGAGAGACACAGATTAATGAAAAAAAACACAATTATGCTGGCGTTGGCGCTGAGTTTCGGCGCGACGGCATTGAGCCCTGTGAGTGTATTTGCAGCCGAAACAGCTTCTTCTTCCAGCCAGCAGTTGCCAAGCCTGGCACCGATGCTGGAAAAAGTCATGCCGTCCGTGGTGAGTATCAGCGTGGAAGGCACGACGACGGTTAAAACACCGCGTATGCCGCAGCAGTTCCAGCAATTCTTTGGTGATAATTCTCCGTTCTGCCAGGACGGTTCACCGTTCCAGAGTTCGCCCATGTGCCAAAACGGCGCGGGCGGTGACGGCGGCGGCGCGGATGGCGGTGCTAACGCGCAGAAACAGCAGTTCCGCGCCCTCGGTTCCGGCGTGGTGATTAACGCGGATAAAGGCTATGTGGTGACCAACAACCACGTGGTGGATAACGCGACCAAAATTCAGGTGCAGCTCAGCGATGGCCGTCGTTATGACGCCAAAGTGATCGGTAAAGATCCGCAGTCAGACATCGCGCTGATTCAGCTGCAGGATGCGAAAAACCTCACCGCAATCAAGATTGCCGATTCCGACAACTTGCGCGTCGGTGATTACACCGTGGCGATCGGTAACCCGTACGGCCTTGGCGAAACGGTGACCTCGGGGATTGTTTCGGCGCTGGGCCGCAGCGGCCTGAACGTTGAAAACTATGAAAACTTCATCCAGACCGATGCGGCGATCAACCGTGGTAACTCCGGCGGCGCGTTGGTTAACCTTAACGGCGAGCTGATTGGTATTAACACCGCGATTCTGGCACCGGATGGCGGCAACATCGGTATCGGCTTTGCGATCCCAAGCTCAATGGTGAAAAACCTTACCGCGCAGATGGTTGAATACGGCCAGGTGAAACGCGGCGAGCTGGGCATTATGGGCACCGAGCTCAACTCCGAGCTGGCGAAAGCGATGAAAGTCGACGCGCAGCGCGGCGCCTTTGTTAGCCAGGTGCTGCCGAACTCCGCTGCGGCAAAAGCCGGCGTGAAAGCCGGTGACGTAGTGGTGTCAATGAACGGCAAAGCGCTGACCAGCTTCGCGGCGCTGCGTGCCGAAGTCGGCTCGCTGCCGGTCGGCACCAAACTGCAGCTGGGTCTGCTGCGCGAAGGCAAACCGGTGAACGTCACGGTTGAATTGCAGCAGAGCTCGCAGGATAAAGTGCAGTCCGCCACCATTTACACCGGCATTGAAGGTGCCGATCTCAGCAATATCGATACTAACGGCCAGAAAGGCGTGCGTGTCGATAACGTTAAAGCGGGCAGCGCAGCAGCGCGTATTGGCCTGAAGAAAGGTGACGTGATTCTGGGTGTCAACCAGCAAGCCGTGGCTAATCTTGGCGAGCTGCGTAAAGTGCTCGACACCAAACCTTCGGTGCTGGCACTGAATGTGCAACGCGGTGACAGCAGCCTGTATCTGCTGATGCAGTAAGTTTTAGGTTGTTGATAACAGGCGAGCTTCGGCTCGCCTTTTTTGTGTCTGTGCAAATGTCCGGTACTGAATGTGACGCTTACCGCAAATCCCGCATAATCCCGCTGGCTATGTGCAGTTGCACAATGTCAGCATCCGTAACGGATGCGTATTCTGTCTGTTCGTCCTTATCTCCGGAGTGTTTGATGGCCACCTATCATCTCGATGCGCGACTGGCTCAGGATATTGTTGCCCGCACCATGCAAATTATTGATAGCAATGTCAACGTGATGGACGCGCGCGGCCGCATCATCGGCAGTGGCGATCGTGAGCGCATTGGCGAATTGCACGAAGGCGCGCTGTTGGTGCTGTCACAAGGCCGCGTGGTGGACATCGACGAAGCGGTGGCAAAACATCTGCACGGTGTGCGTCCCGGCATCAATTTGCCGCTGCGTATTGATGGCGACATCGTCGGTGTTATCGGTTTGACCGGTCAACCGGCGACGTTGCGTCACTACGGCGAATTGGTGTGTATGACCGCCGAAATGATGCTGGAACAGGCGCGTTTGCTGCACATGCTGGCGCAGGACAGTCGCTTGCGTGAAGAGCTGGTGCTGAATCTGGTGCGCAGCGAAACCTTATCGCCAGCGCTTAGCGAATGGGCGCAGCGGCTCGGCATCGATCTCAATCAGCCGCGCGTGGTGGCGGTGGTGGAAGTGGACAGCGGCCAGCTCGGCGTCGATAGCGCCATGTCCGAGCTGCAGCAGCTGCAAACGCTGCTGACCACGCCGGAACGCGACAACCTGATTGCGATTGTTTCACTCACCGAAATGGTGGTGCTGAAACCGGCGCTGAATGCGCATGGCCGCTACGATCAGGACGATCATCGTCGCCGCGTGGATCAACTGCTGCAACGCATGAAGGAGAGCGGACAGGTGCGAATGCGTATCGCGCTCGGCAACTACTTTACCGGTCCCGGCAGCATCGCACGTTCGTACCGCACCGCGCGCACCACCATGATGGTGGGCAAACAGCGCATGCCGGAACAGCGCAGCTATTTTTATCAGGATCTGGTGCTGCCGGTGCTGCTGGACAGTTTACGCGGCGGCTGGCAGGCCAACGAACTGGCGCGCCCGTTGGCAAAGCTGAAAAGCATGGATAACAATGGCTTGCTGCGACGCACGCTGGTGGCGTGGTTCAGTCATAATGTGCAACCGAGCGCTACGGCACGCGCGCTGTTTATTCATCGCAACACGCTGGAGTATCGCCTCAACCGTATTTCCGAGCTCACCGGGCTGGATCTGGGTAACTTTGACGATCGTTTGCTGCTGTACGTGGCGCTTCAACTGGATGAGCAGAGTTAATGAGGAATCTGTGGATTGCGCTGCTATGGCTGTATAGCGCGCTTAGTGTGGCTAACGATCCGGCCTTTCTCTCTTTAAACGATCTGCAGAAAGTTAAGCAGCAGTTGGCACAACATCAAGCCGCGCCGCCAACGCTCGACGCGTGGTATCAGCTAAAACAGCAGGCGGATAACGCGCTGAAACACCCCAATCCCAGCGTCACCGATAAAGGCATGCTGCCGCCGAGCGGGTCGAAGCAGGATTATTTAAGCCTGAGCGCCTATTGGTGGCCGGACGCCAGCACCGCCGACGGCCTGCCGTGGCAGCGTCGCGATGGCGAAGTGAATCCTGCCAGTAAGAATGATCAAAGTGATGGTGTACGGCTGGCGCGCTTTACCGCTGATTTTCAGGCGCTGACGCTGGCCTGGTATTTCTCTGGCGATCAACGTTATGCCGACAAAGCGCTGGCGATGATGCGTCACTGGTTTATCGATCCCGCCAGCCGTATGCATCCCAACCTTAATTTTGCCCAAGGCATTCCGGGCCGATCCGTAGGCCGCCATGATGGCGTGCTCGATGGGCGCTACTTTGCCACGCGCGTGGTGGATGCGTTGACTTTGCTACGCAATGCGCCCGGTTGGCAGCCAGCCGATCAGCAGGCGATGCAGCAGTGGTTTAGCGAGTATCTGCACTGGCTGCGGCACAATCCGTTAGCACTGAAAGAAGCGGCGGCGGCGAACAATCATGGCAGTTGGTATTGCACGCAGGTGGCGGGGATTGCGTGGTATCTGGGCGATCGTGAGACAGTCAAAGCGATGGTAGAGCTGGCGCGCAGTAAAATTGCGCTGCAAATTCGTGCCGATGGCAGCCAGCCCGCTGAACTGGCGCGCACGCGATCCTTTCATTACAGCTACTTCAATCTGCAGGCGCTTACTGCATTGGCGCAGTTGGCCGGTAAAGCGGGATTGGGTGATTTATGGCATAGCCAGCAGCAAGGCGGCTCGTTGCTGACTGCGCTCGACATGATGGCGCCGTACAGCGATGCCAGTAAAGTCTGGCCGTGGAAAAACCGCGATCGGGTGAGCCAGCGCATCATTCCGCTGCTTTCCATGGCCGATAACAGCTTGCAGCAGCCGCGTTATCAGCAGTGGATCATGCAGACGCAGTGGAAAGATCAAAAGAGTGGGGCGGTGATGCAGGCACAGCGTGATACCTGGCTGCTTTCACTGCCTTTTCAGCAGCCATAAAAAAAGGCCAGCATCGGCTGGCCTGTTATCTAAAGCGCGAAATTAACGGTTGTTGCGGGTCAGCTGATCGAGGTCTGATTCGATTTCAGCAATCTTGTTCGAGACCACGCTTTCCAGATGACGCAGATCCGCCAGAATTTTACGCTTCAGATCCACTTCAACCTGGTCGCGCTGGCAAATCTGGTCCAGCTCATCGATCACATAACGCAGGTTCGGGCTGATTTCCTGCACTTCTTTGTAACCCTGGCTGGTGTGATCGGCGACAACGGTTTTACGCTGACGTGGGTATTTGAATTTCACGCTTTTAGCGAAGAATTCACCTTTATCTTTGCGGAAGTAGATTTTAAGAATGTCGTTGTTAGCTTCCTGACGCAGGCTGTAACGGTCGATGTCGTCAGGGTTGCTGATACCTAAGCTTTTCAGGTTGTCGTACATAGCGTTTATATTCCATCTAAGAGTGGGTGAGCGCGCAGGACTATCATCATCATTCGGGATGCAGCAGAAACGCGGCAACCGGAACGCTTACGGCATACTTAATCAACTGTAGACACAAAAACCGGGATGAACAGTGCGCGACCGGAGTTAACTTGGCGCGGATTATGAACTGTTTGAAAAATAAACGCACGTGTTAATTCGCGGCGCGAAACAGGTAATTCAGGCGGGAGTGTAAACAAATAATTACGGGCCTGTAGGCAGGCCCGTTGGGAAGATTTTCAGGCAGGAGAAGCTTAGTCGATGCTGCGCAGCAGTTCGTTAATGCCTGTTTTGCTGAGAGTTTTAGCGTCAACTTTCTTCACGATTACCGCGCAGTACAGGCTGTAGCTACCATCTTTTGACGGCAGGTTACCTGAAACCACCACGGAACCCGCAGGTACGCGGCCGTAATGCACTTCGCCAGTTTCGCGGTCGAAGATTTTGGTGCTCTGGCCGATATAGACGCCCATGGAGATTACTGAACCTTCTTCGACGATCACGCCTTCAACGATTTCTGAACGTGCGCCGATGAAGCAGTTATCTTCGATGATGGTTGGGTTAGCCTGCAGCGGCTCCAGCACGCCACCGATGCCCACGCCGCCTGACAGGTGGACGTTTTTACCGATCTGCGCGCAAGAACCTACGGTCGCCCAGGTATCAACCATGGTGCCTTCATCAACGTAAGCGCCGATGTTGACGTAGGAAGGCATCAGCACAGTATTACGTGCGATGAATGCGCCCTGACGCACGGCAGCCGGTGGCACAACGCGGAAACCGGCGTTTTTGAAACGCGCCTCATCCCAGCCAGCAAACTTCATTGGCACTTTGTCGTAGAAGCGGGTTTCAGAACCTTCCATGACCTGGTTGTCGTTGATGCGGAACGACAACAGCACTGCTTTCTTCAGCCACTGATGCGTTACCCACTCACCGTTGATCTTTTCAGACACGCGCAGTTCACCGCTATCCAGCAGGCCAATAACCTGGGTGATAGCATCGCGGGTCGCGCTGTCTACGCTAGATGGCGTGATGTCGGCGCGGCGCTCAAAGGCAGATTCGATAACGCTCTGTAACTGTTGCATATTTATTTCCTGATTCTGTCAAAACGGATGTCCGTAAATTCGGACATGATTAATATGTCTACCCTAAATCATTCAAGCTGCAGGACAAAACGATTTAGCGTTTTGAACAGCGCTTGCGCTGGCCCCGTAAGAGGTGAGGCCAGCGGCCGAATAACGCGGCGACGCAGCGAGAGCCTGGGAGCATACATCAGTATGTGACCAGGTCGAGCGAGGAAAGCCAACGCCCCTGCGGTTTGAATGATGACGGGTAGATCATTGTTTATCGTTTGGATTAAGGGCCTCTGTCAACCTCTGTTGCAACACATTGCGCATTTCCACCCCAAGCGCACGTCGCTCGCTATCGGCGAGGATGAAAAGATCCTCAACCCGTTCACCAATCGTACTGATGCGTGCGCCGTGTAGCGACACGCCCAAATCGGCGAACACTTCCCCCACGCGCGCCAGCAAGCCGGGTTGATCGAGCGCGACCAATTCCAGATAACTGCGGCGATCGGTGTGTGTCGGCAGGAAATTGACTTCGGTATCGACACTGAAATGCTTGAGGCGCGCAGACTGGCGGCGCGTACGCGGCGGCACCCATTCGTTTTGCGTGATGGCTTGTTCCAGCGCCTGAATGATCAGCGGATGGCGATCGGCGGCCAGCGGGCTGCCATCTGGCTCCAGCACAATAAAGGTGTCCATCGCCATGCCATCGCGGCTGGTAAAGATCTGCGCATCATGGACGCTGAGATTGCGGCGATCCAGTTCGCCGGCCACCGCCGCAAACAGGTGCGGACGATCCGGGCTCCAGATAAAGATCTCGGTACCCCCGCGCGTGGCCTGCGGGCTGACCAACACCAGCGGTTTGTTGAGATCGTGATGAATTAAGTGGCGCGCATGCCATGCAAGCTGATTTGGGGTGTGGCGCAGGAAATAGTCGGCGCGGCAGCGGCTCCAGATATGGTGCAAACGCTCTTCGTCGAGATTTTCCATACGCAGCAGCGCCAGCGCTTGCAGACGGTGATGGCGCACGCGCTCGCGCAGATCCGGGCTGTTTTCCATGCCGCGACGCAGCTGTTTTTCGGTCGCGAAGAACAGCTCGCGCAACAAACTCTGCTTCCAGCTGTTCCACAAGCTTTCATTGGTGGCGCAGATATCGGAAACCGTCAGGCACGCCAGATAGCGCAAGCGGTTTTCGTTCTGCATCACTTCGGCGAACTGCTGAATCACGGTGGGATCCTGAATATCGCGGCGCTGCGCGGTGACTGACATCAATAAATGATGGCGTACCAGCCAGGCAACCAGCTGGGTTTCGCGGGAGTTCAGGCCGTGTAATTCGGCGAAGTCGAGCGCATCCTGCGCGCCGAGAATGGAGTGATCGCCGTTGCGACCTTTGGCGATATCGTGCAGCAGCGCGGCCATCAGCAACAGTTCCGGCTGCGGCAGGCGCGGCCAGAGCTCAACGCACAACGGATGCATCGGGCGCGTGGCTTCGTCGGCAAAACTCTCCAGCTTCTGCAGCACGCGAATGGTGTGCTCATCCACCGTGTAAGCGTGGAACAGATCGAACTGCATCTGACCGACGATGTTGCCCCACAGCGGCGTATAAGCCCACAACACGCTGTGACGGTGCATCGGCACCAGCGCGCGCTTTACCGCGCCAGGATGACGCAGAATTGCCATAAAGGTTTCACGCGCTTCAGGAATCTGACACAGCGGCTGTTTCAGGTGGCGGCGCGCATAGCGCAGCTGCCGCAGCGTGGTGGAGTAAATACCTTTGATGTTTTCGTTACGCACCATCACGTAAAACATTCGCAGAATGGCTTGCGGCTCACGCTCAAACAGCGTGAGATCGCGCAGGTCGATGAGGTCTCCGCGAATCTGGAAATCGTCATCGATGTTGCGCGGCTTTTCAGTGGTCGAAAGCGCCAGAATCGCTTCATCGAACAGCTGCAGCAGCATCTGATTGAGTTCGCCGATGCGGCGCGTGACGCGGTAGAAGTCCTTCATCATGCGCTCAACCGGCTCGTTGACTTCGCCCAGATAGTTGAGGCGTTGAGCGACAGTCAGCTGGCGATCAAACAGCAGACGATTGTCATAGCGCGGCAGCGTTAAGTGCAGCGCAAAGCGAATGCGCCACAAAAATTCCTGACACTCATTGATTTCATTGCGTTCCGCTTCGGTGATAAAGCCGAAACCGACCATCTCATCCATGGTGGTGGCGCCAAAGTGACGGCGCGCCACCCATTGCAGCGTGTGAATGTCGCGCAGGCCGCCGGGGCTACTTTTGATATCCGGTTCAAGGTTGTAGCTGGTGCCGTGATAGCGCTGGTGGCGCTCCTGCTGCTCTTCAATTTTGGCAGCGAAGAAGCGCGACGACGGCCAGAAGCCATCGCTGAAGATGTTCTTTTGCAGTTCGAGAAACAGCGCCACATCGCCGGTAAGCATGCGCGATTCGATCAGATTGGTGGCGACCGTAAGATCGGATAAACCTTCCAGCAGGCACTCTTCCAGCGTACGGACGCTGTGGCCGACTTCCAGCTTCAAATCCCACATCAGCGTTAGCAACTCGCTGGTGCGCTGCGCGGCCGCGTCGTCCAGCGGCTGGCGGCTGAGGATCAGCACGTCAATATCGGAGAGCGGATGCAGTTCGCCGCGACCATAGCCGCCAACGGCAACCAGCGCGATCTCCTTCATCTGGTCGAAACCAAAGAAGCGCCACAGACGACGCAATAAGCGGTCGATAAACAGCGTGCGCGCATCAATCAGGGATTCGATATCGGTACCCGCATCAAATGCGATGCCCAGATGCTGCTGGAATTGCTCAAGATACTGCTTGAGCTTGTCGCGCGTCAGGGCGTCATCGGGCCAGCTGGCGGGGGAATCGGTCAGGCCTTTGTGTACTGCTTCGGTCACGCTACCACTCATCAACATGCCTCTTCATTACGCACATAAAAAAGGCCAGCTATAAGCCGGCCTGGTACTGTTAGCGAGATGATTACGCGACGTTTGCGAGCACCGCTGGAATGGTGTCGTCTTCACGCAGCGTCAGAATCTCACAGCCGTTTTCTGTCACCACAATAGTATGCTCATACTGCGCGGACAAGCTGCGATCTTTGGTTTTCACGGTCCAGCCATCCTTCATGGTGCGGATGCGGTAATCACCGGCATTGACCATCGGTTCGATGGTGAAGGTCATGCCCGCTTGCAACACCACGCCGCTGTCATCCGCGTCATAATGCAGTACCTGCGGCTCTTCGTGGAAGCCTTTGCCGATGCCGTGACCGCAATATTCGCGCACCACCGAAAAATCCTGTGCTTCGACATATTGCTGAATCGCGCGGCCCAGCTCACGCAGACGAATACCCGGCTTCACCAGACGCAGGGCGATATAGAGACTTTCCTGAGTAACGCGACACAGGCGTTCGCCCTGAATGGTCGCTTTACCAACGATGAACATTTTTGAGGTATCGCCGTGATACTCATCTTTGATCACCGTGACATCGACGTTAACCACGTCGCCATCTTTCAGCACGCGATCGTCGCTCGGAATACCGTGACATACCACTTCATTCACCGAAATACACACCGATTTCGGGAAGCCGTGATAGCCGAGGCAGGCGGAAATCGCCTGCTGCTTTTGGGTGATGTGTTCGTGGCAGAGACGATCCAGTTCACCGGTGGTGACGCCAGGCACCACGTGCGGTGCAATCATCTCCAGCACTTCAGCGGCAAGACGGCCCGCGACGCGCATTTTTTCGATTTCTTCAGGGGTTTTAATTGAAATAGCCATTAAATTAATCCGCAATCGTCGAAATTTTCGACAATAATGAGTTCTGTGGCAGTCATGTTAGCAGCCAGCAAAAGGGCTGCCAAATGGCGATTGTCTGCGCCTGTGGCGCTCAACTACTATTGGCGTATTCCTGCGCATTGTGGTATAAAGCGCGCCGACGATTCTCTGTCACCGACGTTTGGCTGACAGGAAACGCATAAAACTCATTATGTGTACTAAAACACACATGTATCGACACATACGCCGGGGTGCCTTGAAAGAGGTCGGTCGTATGGGATACATGGAGGCCCAACCCCAAATCAAACTTTAGAGGTAATCATGGCAACTGTTTCAATGCGCGACATGCTCAAGGCTGGTGTTCACTTTGGTCACCAGACCCGTTACTGGAACCCGAAAATGAAGCCATTCATCTTCGGCGCACGTAACAAGGTTCACATCATCAACCTCGAGCAGACTGTGCCAATGTTCAACGACGCTCTGGCTGAGTTGAAAAAGATCTCTTCCCGTAAAGGTAAGATCCTGATCGTTGGTACTAAGCGCGCTGCTGCCGAAGCGGTAAAAGAGTCAGCTCTGAGCTGCGACCAGTTCTTCGTAAACCACCGCTGGTTGGGTGGCATGCTGACTAACTGGAAAACCGTTCGTCAGTCAATCAAACGCCTGAAAGATCTTGAGTCTCAGTCTCAGGACGGTACTTTCGACAAACTGACCAAGAAAGAAGCGCTGATGCGCACTCGCGAACTGGCCAAGCTGGAAAACAGCCTGGGCGGTATCAAAGATATGGGCGGTCTGCCGGATGCACTGTTCGTTGTTGACGCTGATCACGAGCACATCGCTATCAAAGAAGCAAACAACCTGGGTATCCCAGTATTTGCTATCGTTGATACCAACTCTGATCCAGACGGCGTTGACTTCGTTATCCCAGGTAACGACGATGCGATCCGTGCTGTAAGCCTGTACTTGACTGCCGTTGCCACTACCGTGCGCGAAGGCCGTTCACAGGATCTGGCTGAGCAGGCTGAAGAAGCTGCTGAAGCTTAATAAGGTTCGCTCTTTCTAAGAGCCCTTAGACATCAGATGTTATCTGTTAAGGGGGCCGTTCAGGCCCCTTTATTTTATCTAAGTCTGTCACGCTCACTGCAGAGCGAGCGGGGCAGAGTAAATTTTCCGCAACAAGTTTCTGACAGTGTGTAAGCACACAGAGACGAATCGAGGATTCTGGAATGGCTGATATTACCGCTGCATTGGTAAAAGAACTGCGTGAGCGTACTGGCGCAGGCATGATGGATTGCAAAAAAGCGCTGACCGAAGCGAACGGCGACATCGAGCTGGCGATTGAGAACATGCGCAAATCTGGCGCAATCAAAGCCGCTAAGAAAGCAGGCAACGTTGCTGCTGATGGCGTGATCAAAACCAAAATCGCTGACGGCTTCGCGGCGATCCTGGAAGTAAACTGCCAGACCGACTTCGTTGCTAAAGATGGCGGTTTCCAGGCGTTTGCTGAAAAGGTTCTGGATGCAGCTGTCGCTGGCAAAGTTACCGATGTGGAAGTTCTGAAAGCGCAGTTCGAAGAAGAACGCGTAGCGCTGGTTGCGAAAATCGGTGAGAACATCAACATCCGTCGTGTTGCTATCCTGGAAGGCGCTGAGCTGAACAGCTATCAGCATGGCGCACGTATCGGTGTGGTTGTTTCTACCACCGGTGCTGACGAAGAACTGAGCAAGCAAGTTGCTATGCACATCGCTGCAAGCAAGCCAGAATTCGTTAAGCCAGAAGACGTGTCTGCAGAAGTGGTTGAGAAAGAGTACCAGGTTCAGCTGGACATCGCCATGCAGTCTGGCAAGCCAAAAGAAATCGCAGAGAAAATGGTTGAAGGCCGCATGAAGAAATTCACCGGCGAAGTTTCTCTGACCGGTCAGGCTTTCGTTATCGACCCAAGCAAAACCGTTGGCCAGGCGTTGAAAGAGAAAAACGCTGACGTCATCAACTTCATCCGCTTTGAAGTGGGCGAAGGCATTGAGAAAGTTGAAGCTGACTTCGCAGCAGAAGTTGCTGCAATGTCCAAACAGTCTTAATGGTCCGAAAGAACCGCCACAAGGCGGTTCTTTTTTGTCTGCGATTTAGTGCAGCACTTTCAGTCTCATCCCAATAGCTTTTCTCGTGGGCTTTGCGGATGATCGACCAGATTTTACTTCTCCTTTTCATCATATCTTCCAGGAAGAACTGACCATGGCGACCAACGCAAAACCTGTATATCAACGTATCCTGCTAAAACTGAGTGGCGAAGCACTGCAAGGTGCCGAAGGTTTTGGCATCGACGCGAGCGTGCTTGACCGCATGGCGCAAGAGGTTAAAGAGCTGGTTGAATTGGGCATCCAGGTGGGTGTGGTTATTGGTGGCGGTAACCTGTTCCGCGGCGCAGGTCTGGCCCAGGCGGGCATGAACCGTGTGGTCGGCGACCATATGGGCATGCTGGCAACAGTAATGAATGGCCTGGCAATGCGTGACGCGCTGCACCGTGCGTATGTCAATGCGCGCTTGATGTCAGCGATTCCGCTGAACGGCGTGTGTGATAACTACAGCTGGGCAGAAGCGATCAGCCTGCTGCGCAATAACCGCGTCGTGATCTTTGCGGCCGGTACCGGCAACCCGTTCTTTACCACTGACTCTGCAGCCTGCCTGCGCGGCATCGAAATCGAAGCCGACGTGGTACTGAAAGCCACCAAAGTAGACGGCGTCTACTCTGAAGATCCGGTGAAAAACCCGGATGCCACGCTGTATGACCAACTGAGCTATGCAGAAGTGTTGGATAAAGAGCTTAAAGTGATGGATCTCGCCGCCTTTACGCTGGCGCGTGACCACAAACTGCCTATCCGCGTCTTCAACATGAACAAGCCTGGCGCATTGCGTCGCGTCGTGATGGGTGAAAAAGAAGGCACCCTGATTACGCATTAATACCCGACGCACGTTAAAATAAGGTATATTCTTTTGCCGCGATGCTCCGTCATCGCGCAGCAATTAGGATGATCGATGTTTATCGATACCGCTTCCGGTTAGCCCGGAAATGGCCAGGTCAACCGAATTCAAGGGTTTCAACGTGATTAACGACATTAAAAAAGATGCAGACACGCGCATGGAAAAATGTGTGGATGCATTCAAGAACAACATCAGCAAAATCCGCACCGGTCGTGCTTCGCCTTCACTGCTCGACGGCATTGTGGTTCCTTATTACGGTACACCTACGCCGCTGCGTCAGCTGGCTAGCGTGACGGTAGAGGATTCACGTACGTTGAAAATCAACGTATTTGATCGCTCGCTGAGCGCTGCCGTTGAGAAAGCGATTATGACGTCTGATTTGGGTCTGAACCCAAGCTCAGCCGGTAGCGATATTCGTGTGCCGCTGCCAGCGCTGACCGAAGAGCGTCGTAAAGATCTGATCAAGATCGTGCGTGGTGAAGCTGAGCAGGGCCGTGTTTCTGTGCGTAACGTCCGCCGTGACGCCAACGACAAAATCAAAGCGCTGCTGAAAGACAAAGAGATCAGCGAAGACGACGAACGTCGTACGCAGGACGAGATCCAGAAAATGACCGATGCGCACATCAAGAGTGTTGATGCGGCATTGGCCGATAAAGAAAAGGAACTGATGGACTTCTAATTTCATCAAGTGCTTTTCAAAACGCCGTTCAGAGACGAGACGTGTTCGACTCTGGCGGCGTTTTACATTGTGTCCGGCGCTGTTGCGGACACCCTCCACGACTTCACAGGGATAGCATGATGAAGCGATTAACTCTGCTGGGATCGACCGGCTCCATTGGTACCAGCACGCTGGCGGTGATTGCCGCAAATCCTGAACTTTATCAGGTGACCGCGCTGGTGGCCGGCCAGAATGTGGCGTTGATGGCTGAGCAATGCCTGCAATTCCAACCGCGCTATGCTGCGATGTCCGACGAGACTTCCGCACAAGCGCTGCGTGAGCGACTGAAAGCACTCAACGTTAATACCGAAGTGCTCTCCGGCGTTCAGGCAGCCTGCGAATTGGCCGCGCTCGATGACGTGGATCAGGTAATGGCGGCGATTGTTGGCGCCTCAGGTTTACAGCCCACCATGGCAGCAATTCGCGCCGGTAAAACCGTGCTGCTGGCCAACAAAGAGTCGCTTGTCACATGCGGCCGTCTGTTTATGGAGGCGGTACGCCAACATCAGGTGCAATTGCTGCCGGTCGATAGCGAGCACAACGCCATTTTTCAGAGTTTACCCGCTTCCATACAGCATCAGTTGGGGTACGCTGATCTGCGGGGAAACGGCATCGAGTCGATTCTCCTTACGGGATCGGGTGGTCCTTTTCGTGACACGCCATTAGCGGATTTAGCCGGTATGTCGCCGGATCAGGCTTGTGCGCATCCGAACTGGTCAATGGGGCGTAAAATCTCCGTTGATTCGGCCACCATGATGAATAAAGGTCTTGAATACATTGAAGCCCGCTGGCTGTTTAATGCGACTGACGCGCAGATGGAGGTGATCCTGCATCCGCAATCGGTTATCCATTCGATGGTGCGTTATTGCGACGGCAGCGTGCTGGCGCAACTGGGCTCTCCGGATATGCGGACGCCTATCGCGCACAGCATGGCATGGCCAGCACGTATCTCTGCGGGCGTAACGCCGCTCGACTTCACGCGCATGAAGTCGTTGACGTTTGCCGAGCCGGACTACGAGCGCTATCCCTGCCTGAAGCTTGCGATTGATGCCTGTGCCACAGGTCAGGCCGCTACGACGTCGCTGAATGCAGCGAATGAAGTGGCGGTGGCAGCTTTTCTGCAGCACCAGATTCGCTTTACCGATATCGCCGCCATCAACAGCGAAGTGCTGGCGTCCCTGAGTTGTCAGGAGCCGGGCAGCATTGACGAGGTGATGGAGATCGATCGGTTAGCGCGCGTGCGTGCCAATGAATTGTTACCGCGCTTTCGTTTAGCAGGTTGATAGTTCCCGCTATTTGTTCGCTCTGGGTGAAAATGGTATAGTCGCTCGCTCGCGTTTCACAGCCCGACATTGTTTCGATGTCATCTGGCGTGTTTGCCGGAGTTTGCTGCAGGCGCAATGTATTCAGAAACCACAGCATTTCTGATGAAAGGAATTATTACGCGTTATGTCGTCCAACAATCACAACACAATCGATGACGAGTCGTACTGCACGCCACGTCACGTGGCCATCATTATGGATGGTAATGGTCGCTGGGCAAAAAATCAGGGCAAACTGCGTATTTCAGGCCACAAAGCCGGGGTAAAATCAGTACGCCGGGCTGTCAGCTTTGCGGTCAGCCATAAACTGGAAGCGCTCACGCTTTATGCGTTCAGCAGTGAAAACTGGAGCCGTCCGATTCAGGAAGTGACAGCGTTAATGGAGTTGTTTGTCTGGGCGCTCGACAGCGAAGTCAAAAGCCTGCACAAGCACAATGTGCGTCTGCGCATTATTGGTGATATCAGTCGTTTCAATAACCGAATTCAGGAACGCATTCGCCGCGCCGAGGAACTGACTCAGCAAAATAATGGACTGACCCTTAACATTGCTGCCAACTATGGCGGCCGTTGGGATATTATCCAGGGTGCCAGAAAATTGGCCGAACAGGTTCAGGAAGGTTTACTGCGTCCTGACCAGATTACCGAAGAAAGCCTGGCTCCGTATCTGTGTATGCAGGAGCTGGCGCCAGTGGATTTAGTGATAAGGACCGGGGGAGAGCATCGGATTAGCAACTTCCTGCTGTGGCAAATCGCCTATGCTGAGTTTTGGTTTACCGATGTTCTTTGGCCTGATTTTGATGAAAACGTTTTTGAAGGTGCACTGAATGCATTCTCTACGCGGGAGCGACGCTATGGCGGTACTGCACCAGGCGGCGCCTAAGCAATTTGGGGGTAACCTTTGCTGAAGTCTCGTCTGATTACCGCGTTAATTTTGATTCCGCTGGTGATCGCTGCACTGTTCTGGTTACCCCTGTCCGGTTTTGCGATCATCACTATCATCATCTGCATGCTTGCCGCCTGGGAATGGGGGCAGTTTGCCGGCATGAAAACGCGTCAGCAACGTATCTGGCTGGCCGTGCTATGCGGTCTGTTGCTGTCCGCGATGCTCTTTACCCTTGAACCCTATCAACGCAATCTGCACCAATTCCAGATGGAAGGCTCGCTCTGGGCATCGCTGGTGTGGTGGATTGTCGCGCTCATCTTAGTGCTGTTCTATCCCGCTTCTGCTGCATTGTGGCGTCATTCGCGTACGCTGCGCCTGCTGTTTGGCGTGCTCACCTTGATTCCGTTCTTCTGGGGCATGATGGCGCTGCGTCAGTATCATTACGATACCGATCATTTCGCCGGAGCATGGTGGCTGCTGTTCGTGATGTTCCTTGTCTGGGGCGCAGATTCCGGTGCTTACATGTTTGGTCGTCTGTTTGGCAAACACAAGCTGGCACCGAAAGTCTCTCCGGGTAAAACCTGGGAAGGTTTCTTCGGTGGCCTGTTGTCATCTGCCATCATTGCCTGGCTGTTTGCCCTGCTGGCACCGCTTTCGGTGGCGCCGGGCACGCTGATTATCTGTGCGGTGATTGCAACGCTGGCATCGGTATTGGGCGACCTGACAGAAAGTATGTTCAAGCGTGAAGCGGGCATTAAAGACAGCGGTAACTTGATTCCGGGGCACGGTGGTATTCTCGATCGTATTGATAGCCTGACTGCTGCGGTGCCGGTGTTTGCCTGCCTGCTGCTGTTGGTGTTCCGCACCCTCTGAGGATAGCCGACGATGTTGAGTATACTCTGGAGTTTTGCCGCCTTTATCGTGGCGCTTGGCGTGCTGATTACCGTGCACGAGTTTGGCCATTTCTGGGTGGCGCGCCGCTGCGGTGTCAAAGTCGAACGTTTCTCGATTGGCTTTGGTAAAGCGCTGTGGCGTCGCAGCGATCGTCAGGGCACCGAATATGTCATCGCGCTGATCCCTCTCGGCGGCTACGTCAAAATGCTCGACGAACGCGTTGAGAGCGTTCCCGCCGAGCTGCGTCATCAAGCCTTCAACAACAAAACCGTGCTGCAGCGTGCTTCAATCATCGCAGCCGGTCCTATCGCCAACTTCATCTTCGCCATCTTTGCTTACTGGGTCGTGTTTATTCACGGCGTGCCGGGTGTACGCCCCGTAGTTGGTGAAATTCTGAACGGTTCCGTCGCTGCCGAAGCGCAAATTACCTCCGGCATGGAACTTAAAGCGGTAGATGGTATCGAAACGCCTGATTGGGATGCTGTGCGTATGGCGCTGATCGGTAAAATCGGCGACAGCGATGCCACGCTTACCGTCTCGCAATTTGGCGAAGAAGCCACGCAGCAAAAGCAATTAAATTTGCGCGATTGGCAATTTGAGCCTGATAAACAGGATCCGGTGGTCGCTTTAGGTATTCGTCCACGTGGGCCGCAGATTGAAACGACCTTAGCTGAAGTTCAGGCAAACTCACCGGCAAGCAATGCTGGTTTGCAAGCGGGCGATAGGATCGTTAAAGTCGATGGTCAGCCATTGTCACAGTGGCAGGCTTTTGCGGCACAGGTGCGGGATAATCCGGGCAAAAACATGGCGCTAGATATCGAGCGCAACGGCGAACCTGTGGCGTTGACGTTAACGCCGGAAGCGAAACCGGGCAATGAAGCGGAAGGCTTCGCGGGTGTCATCCCACGTGTGATTCCGCTGCCTGATGAGTACAAAACGGTAAGGCAGTATGGACCTTTTGCGGCGATCGGCGAAGCCAGTGTAAAAACCTGGCAGTTGATGAAGCTAACAGTCTCCATGCTGGGCAAGTTGATAATCGGGGATGTGAAGCTGAATAACCTGAGCGGGCCGATTTCGATCGCGCAGGGTGCCGGGTTATCAGCAGAGTACGGGGTGATTTATTACCTGATGTTCCTGGCGCTGATCAGCGTCAACCTGGGCATCATTAACCTGTTCCCTCTGCCGGTTTTAGATGGTGGTCATCTGCTCTTTCTGGCGATCGAAAAGATCAAAGGTGGACCGGTGTCCGAGCGAGTTCAGGACTTTAGTTATCGCATTGGCTCAATCTTGCTAGTGCTGTTAATGGGGCTTGCACTTTTCAATGATTTCTCTCGTCTGTAATAGCTGGAACGCATACAGGCGCGGGATGTGTTAGGAAAACGCATAACAACGATGGCGATGAAAAAGTTGCTCATAGCGTCGCTGCTGTTTAGCAGCGCCACCGTTTACGGTGCAGACGATTTCGTAGTGAAGGACATTCATTTCGAAGGTCTCCAGCGAGTCGCCGTCGGCGCGGCTCTGCTCAGCATGCCGGTACGTGTCGGTGATACGGTGAATGACGATGACGTCAGAAACACCATTCGCTCACTGTTCGCCACCGGTAACTTTGAAGATGTGCAGGTTCTGCGTGACGGTACAACCCTGATTGTTCAGGTGAAAGAGCGTCCAACCATTGCCAACATCACTTTCTCCGGCAACAAAGCGGTGAAAGAAGATCAGCTGAAACAGAACCTCGAAGCGTCTGGCGTACGCGTTGGCGAAGCGCTGGACCGCACCACGCTCTCTTCAATCGAGAAGGGCCTGGAAGACTTCTACTACAGCGTCGGTAAATACACCGCCAGCGTCAAAGCGATTGCTACGCCGCTGCCGCGCAACCGTGTGGATCTGAAATTCGTCTTCCAGGAAGGCGTTTCAGCGCAGATCCAGCAGATCAACATCGTCGGTAATAAAGCATTTAGCTCTGACGAACTGATCTCGCGCTTCTCACTGCGTGACGAAGTGCCATGGTGGAACGTGGTGGGCGATCGTAAATACCAGAAACAGAAGTTAGCGGGCGATCTCGAAACCCTGCGCAGCTTCTATCTGGATCGCGGTTATGCGCGTTTCAACATCGATTCCACGCAGGTGAGCCTGACGCCAGATAAGAAAGGCATCTACATCACCGTGAACATCAACGAAGGCGATCAGTACAAGATTGCCGGCGTGATCGTGAACGGCAGCATGGCGGGCCATTCTGCTGAAATCGAAAAGATGACCAGAATTCCAGCGGGTGAGCTGTATAACGGCACCAAAGTCACCCAGATGGAAGATGACATCAAGAAATTGCTGGGTCGCTACGGTTACGCCTATCCGCGCGTAATGACGCAGCCAGAAATCAACGATGCTGACAAAACCGTCAAGCTGCATATCAACGTGGATGCGGGCAACCGTTACTACGTTCGTAAAGTGCGCTTTGAAGGTAACGACACTTCAAAAGATTCAGTACTGCGCCGTGAAATGCGTCAGATGGAAGGTGCCTGGTTGGGCAGCGACCTCGTCGATCAGGGTAAAGAGCGTCTGAATCGTACCGGTTACTTCGAAACCGTGGATGTGGATACGCAACGTGTTCCGGGTGCACCGGATCAGGTTGATGTGGTCTACAAGGTGAAAGAGCGAAATACCGGTACCTTCAACTTTGGTGTCGGTTACGGTACTGAAAGTGGCGTCAGCTTCCAGGTGGGCGTAACCCAGGAAAACTGGCTCGGCACCGGTAACACCGTTGGCATCAGCGGTACCAAAAACGATTACCAAACCTATGCTGAGTTCTCACTGACCGACCCGTACTTCACGGTCGATGGTGTGAGCCTTGGCGGTCGTTTGTTCTATAACGACTTTAAAGCCGATAACGCGGATCTGTCTGACTATACCAACAAAAGTTATGGTCTCGACGGTACGCTCGGCTTCCCGGTCAACGAAAATAACACGCTGCGTGTTGGTTTAGGTTACGTGCATAACGACCTGTCCAACATGCGTCCACAGGTTGCGATGTGGCGTTATCTGGATTCGGTCGGTCGCCATCAAGGCTTGAACGATGACGGTGATTTCTCTGCAGATGACTTCACCTTCAACTACGGTTGGACCTATAACACCTTAGACCGTGGCTTCTTCCCAACGCGCGGTAACCGTACCAACCTGAACGGTAAAGTGACGATTCCAGGCTCTGATAACGCGTTCTATAAAGCGACGTTGGATAGCCAGCAATATGTACCGCTGAACCGCGATGGTACGTGGGTGGTGTTAGGCCGTGGCCGTGTAGGATATGGTGACGGACTTAATGGAAAAGAGATGCCGTTCTATGAGAACTTCTACGGCGGTGGTTCGAGCACGGTTCGTGGCTTCCAGTCCAACACCATTGGTCCTAAAGCTGCGTATCTGAACGATGGCTCGTCAACCTGTAATATCTCTGATCCAAACGGCGTCTGTAAGTCGGATGATGCGGTCGGTGGTAACGCCATGGCGATTGCCAGCCTTGAGCTGATCACGCCAACTCCGTTCCTGAGCGAGAAGTATGCGAATTCCGTGCGTACCTCGGTGTTCATGGATGCCGGTACCGTTTGGGATACCAAATGGCAGAACACCGCGGAAACACGCGCGGCGGGTGTGCCAGATTACAGCGATCCTAATAACATTCGTGTCTCTGCCGGTGTGGCACTGCAGTGGATGTCACCGTTAGGACCGCTGGTATTCTCATACGCCCAGCCGATGAAGAAAGTCGAGGGAGACAAGTCAGAGCAATTCCAGTTTAACATTGGTAAAACCTGGTAAGGCTCTGAGCAGGGAAGTGAAAATACCGTCTTGCACGCGTGCTGCCTGATAATGCGGCACGCTGCAAACACACACGTTGAGGTAAGGAGTTTATAGTGAAAAAGTTGTTCTGTGCTGCTGCTCTGGGTGTTGCATTAGCTGCTTCTGCGGGTGCCCAAGCGGCTGATAAAGTTGCCGTCGTGAACCTGAGCCAGGTTTTCCAGCAGTCTCCGCAGCGTGCCGCTGTTGCTAAACAGCTTGAAGGTGAATTCCAGAGCCGCGCCTCTGACCTCCAGTCTCAGCAGCAGAAGATCCAGCAAGAAATTCAGGATCTGCAGCGTAATTCATCGACCATGAAAGCGAGCGACCGCACCAAGAAAGAGAAGCAAATCTCTTCTGAGCGTGCTGCCTTTGAACAAAAAGCACAGGCTTTTGACAAAGACAACCAAACTCGTCAGATGCAGGAGCGTAACAAGCTGCTGGCTAAAATCCAGACCGCTGTTCAGTCTGTAGCGAAAAGCGAAGGTTACGATCTGGTTCTGGACTCTCAGGCCGTGCTGTACTCTTCTTCTGATGCTAAAGACATCACTGCTGACGTTGTAAAACAGGTTAAATAATTGATGTCATCAATTCGACTGGCTGATTTAGCCCAGCAGTTGGATGCAGAATTGCACGGAGATGGCGATATCGTCATCTCCGGCATTGCTTCTATGCAATCCGCCACAACTGGCCAAATCACTTTTCTTGCAAACAGCCGCTACCGCGAGCAGCTCGCTACTATCCAGGCTTCAGCCGTGGTGCTGACGGAAGCGGATCTGGAGTGGTGTAAAACGGCCGCCCTGGTGGTGAAAAATCCTTACCTGACTTATGCCCGCATGGCACAACTGCTGGACACAACGCCGCAGCCCGCGCAGAATATTGCGCCCAGCGCGGTGATCGATGCAACGGCTAAGCTGGGTAACAACGTTTCGGTAGGCGCAAATGCGGTGATCGAGTCCGGCGTAGAGCTGGGTGACGACGTCGTTATTGGCGCAGGATGTTTTGTTGGTAAGCAGACGCGTATCGGTCGCGGCTCACGTTTGTGGGCTAACGTCACGATTTATCACGAAATCCAGATTGGTCAGGATTGTCTGATTCAGTCCGGCACCGTCATTGGTGCTGATGGTTTCGGGTATGCTAACGATCGCGGCAATTGGGTGAAAATCCCGCAGCTGGGTACCGTAGTGATAGGTGATCGGGTAGAAATTGGTGCCTGTACCACCATCGATCGCGGCGCGCTGGATAACACTCTGATCGGCAATGGTGTTATCATAGATAACCAGTGTCAGATTGCGCACAACGTCGTGATTGGTGATAACACCGCAGTTGCGGGTGGTGTGATCATGGCGGGTAGTCTGAAGATTGGACGTTACTGTATGATTGGCGGCGCCAGCGTCATTAACGGCCATATGGAAATCTGTGACAAAGTGACCGTAACGGGCATGGGCATGGTAATGCGCCCCATCACAGAGCCAGGCGTGTATTCGTCGGGTATTCCACTGCAACCCAACAAAACCTGGCGTAAAACAGCAGCGCTGGTGATGAACATCGATGAAATAAGCAAACGCTTAAAAGCCATCGAACGTAAGGTCGGCAAAGACGACTAAACGCATCCCACGCTACTCGCTTTCATAACAAGAAGTGTACTTTCTTCCACCTTCGGGTCACCCGAGAATGGCAGCAGGTATCGTAAGAAAGCGAAACGCCCCGAACTAATTTGCGGCCTGCGGAAGATCATTTTGATCGGTGCAGGCCGTGTTATTGTTGCCATCAGATTTTTTAGGACAGGAAGAGTATTTTGACTATTGAAACGCATACTCTGAAAATTGAAGAGATTTTAGAACTGCTGCCACACCGCTATCCTTTCTTGCTGGTTGATCGCGTGCTGGATTTTGAAGAGCATAAATATCTGCGCGCGGTGAAGAACGTTTCTGTTAACGAACCGTTTTTCCAGGGACATTTCCCTGGTAAGCCGATTTTCCCAGGCGTTCTGATCCTGGAAGCGATGGCGCAAGCGACCGGTATTCTGGCGTTCAAAAGCGTTGGGAAACTGGAACCAGGCGAACTCTATTACTTCGCTGGTATCGATGAAGCCCGTTTCAAACGTCCGGTTGTGCCGGGCGATCAGATGATCATGGAAGTGACCTTCGAGAAAACCCGTCGTGGTCTGACGCGCTTTAAAGGCGTGGCGACCGTGGACGGCAAAATTGTCTGTGAAGCGACCATGATGTGTGCCCGTAGCCGGGAGGCATAATAAGTGATTGATTCAACCGCCAATATCCATCCCAGTTCTGTCATTGAAGAGGGTGCCGTGATCGGCGCCAATGTTCACATCGGCCCGTTTTGCTTTATCGGCGCTAATGTGGAAATTGGTGAAGGAACCGTACTCAAATCGCACGTGGTGGTGAACGGCCACACGCGTATCGGCAAAGACAATCAGATCTACCAGTTCGCTTCCATCGGTGAAGTGAATCAGGACCTGAAATATGCGGGCGAACCGACGCGCGTTGAAATTGGCGATCGCAACCGCATCCGCGAGAGCGTCACCATTCATCGTGGCACCACGCAGGGCGGCAATGTGACTAAGGTCGGCAGCGATAACCTGCTGATGGTGAATGCTCACATTGCGCATGACTGCGTGATCGGCAATCGCTGCATCTTTGCCAACAACGCCACGCTGGGCGGTCACGTCACCGTTGATGATTTTGCGATTATCGGCGGCATGACGGCGGTACATCAGTGGTGCATCATTGGTGCTCACGTGATGGTTGGCGGTTGTTCAGGCGTCGCGCAGGATGTGCCGCCTTATGTCATTGCGCAGGGCAACCACGCAACACCATATGGTATTAACATCGAAGGTCTGAAGCGTCGCGGCTTTAGCAAAGAAGCGCTGCATGCCATTCGCAACGCGTACAAACTGCTGTACCGCAGCGGCAAGACGCTGGATGAAGTGAAACCAGAGATTGAAGAGCTGGCGAAACAACACAGCGAAGTGCAGCCTTTCTATGACTTCTTTGCCCGTTCAACGCGTGGATTGATTCGTTAATCCATGTCAGCGCGTCCCCTAACGATTGCCCTGGTCGCCGGAGAAACCTCCGGCGATATTCTTGGTGCAGGTCTCATCCGTGCGTTAAAAGCGCGCCATCCTGATGCGCGCTTTGTTGGCGTGGCCGGTCCGCTGATGCAGGCCGAAGGCTGCGAAGCCTGGTATGAGATGGAAGAGCTGGCGGTGATGGGCATCGTCGAAGTGCTGGGACGCCTGCGGCGCCTGCTGAAAATTCGTCGTGACCTGACGCAGCGCTTCACCGAACTCAAGCCGGATGTGTTCGTGGGCATTGATGCGCCGGATTTCAACATCACGTTGGAAGGCAACCTCAAGCGCACGGGCATCCGCACCATTCATTACGTCAGCCCTTCGGTTTGGGCGTGGCGTCAAAAACGCGTATTTAAAATCGGTCGCAACACCAATCTGGTGTTGGCGTTTTTGCCGTTTGAAAAAGCGTTTTACGATCGTTATAACGTGCCGTGCCGCTTTATCGGTCACACCATGGCTGATGCGATGCCGCTGCAGCCGGATAAGCTGGCTGCGCGCCGCGACTTGGGCATTGCCGATGAGGCGATTTGCCTTGGCTTGTTACCGGGCAGTCGCGGTGCGGAAGTTGAAATGCTCAGCGCCGATTTCCTGCGCGCCGCGCAGCTGCTGCGTCAGCGCTATCCAACGCTGGAAATCGTGGTGCCGCTGGTGAACACCAAACGGCGTGAGCAGTTTGAGCAGATCAAAGCGCAAGTTGCGCCTGAACTGCCGATGCATTTGCTAGATGGCAAAGGCCGTCAGGCGATGCTGGCCAGCGACGCGGCAATTCTGGCGTCCGGCACCGCCGCGCTGGAGTGTATGCTGGCAAAATGCCCGATGGTGGTCGGTTATCGTATGAAGCCGTTTACTTTCTGGCTCGCAAAACGCCTGGTGAAAACGCCGTACGTTTCCCTGCCAAATTTGCTGGCCGGTCGTGAACTGGTGAAAGAGCTGCTGCAAGACGAATGTCAGCCGGAAGCCTTGGCTGCGGCACTTGAGCCGTTACTGCATGCCGGGCCTGAGCGCGAAGCGTTACTGAATACCTTCACCGAATTGCATCAACAGATTCGCTGGAATGCCGATGAGCAAGCGGCGGATGCGGTACTGGAGATCATCAATGGATGAATTCATTTATCCCAACGCGCAGCTGATTGCGGGCGTTGATGAAGTCGGACGCGGTCCGCTGGTGGGCGCAGTGGTCACGGCAGCCGTGATCCTCGATCCGGCCAACCCGATTATCGGATTGGCCGACTCCAAAAAGTTGTCAGAGAAGCGCCGTTTAGCGCTGTATGACGAGATCAAAGAGAAGGCGCTGGCCTGGAGTTTAGGGCGTGCCGAACCGGAAGAGATTGATCAGCTGAATATTTTGCACGCTACCATGCTGGCGATGCAGCGCGCGGTGGCGGGTTTACCCATCGTGCCGGGTTTCGTGCTGATTGATGGCAACCGTTGCCCGGCATTACCGATGCCTTCGCAGGCGGTGGTGAAAGGGGATAGCCTGGTCAAAGAGATCAGCGCGGCTTCGATCATTGCCAAAGTCACGCGCGATCGTGAAATGGCCGAGCTGGATCTGCTGTTCCCTGAGTATGGTTTTGCGCAGCACAAAGGTTATCCAACCGCGCTGCACATGGAAAAGCTGACGCAGCACGGCGCCACACCTCATCATCGCCGCAGCTTTGCGCCGGTGCGCAACGCCTTGATTGATGCCGACGTGCTGGCAGCACGCCAGCCGACTACGCTTTAATAGCCTGACGCTGTTTTAACCGGAAACTGATATGGCTGAACCTCGTTTTATACATCTGCGCGTCCACAGTGATTACTCCATGGTTGATGGTCTGGCGAAAACCGGACCTTTAATCAAGAAGGCGGCTGCGCTTGGCATGCCGGCGATCGCCATTACCGACTACATCAACCTGTGCGGGCTGGTGCGTTTTTACGGTAGTGCGCACGGCGCGGGGATCAAGCCGATTGTTGGTGCTGACTTCCAGGTTGCCAGCGAATTGATGGGCGATGAGCTGACACAGTTAACTCTGCTGGCGGCCAATAACACCGGTTATCAAAACCTGACCTTGCTGATTTCGCGTGCGTATCAGCGCGGTTACGGCATCGCGGGTCCCATCATCGATCGTGACTGGCTGCTGGAGCTGGGTGAAGGCCTGATTCTGCTGTCGGGCGGACGTCGCGGCGATGTCGGCCGCAGCCTGCTGCGCGGCAATAGCGCAATGGTAGCGCAGTGTTTGAGCTTTTATCAGGAACACTTCCCGAATCGTTATTACCTGGAATTGATGCGCACTGGTCGCGCCGATGAAGAAGCGTATCTGCATGCCGCCGTCGAGCTGGCGGTGGCCGAAGGCGTTCCCGTCGTTGCCACCAACGAAGTGTGCTTCCTGAATGAAGAAGATTTTGATGCGCATGAAATCCGCGTCGCGATTCATGACGGCTATACGCTGGACGATCCCAAGCGTCCGCGCAATTACAGTCCTCAGCAATATATGCGCAGTGAAGAGGAGATGTGCGAGCTGTTCTCGGACATCCCGGAAGCACTGGAAAATAGCGTAGAGATTGCTAAGCGCTGTAACGTGACGGTGCGCCTCGGCGAATATTTCCTGCCGCAGTTCCCCACCGGTGATATGAGCACCGAAGACTTCCTCGTGGCGAAGTCACAGGAAGGTCTTGAAGAGCGTATGGAATTCCTCTTCCCGGATCCGGCGGTGCGCGCTGAAAAACGCGTGGAATATGATGAACGTCTGGAGATTGAACTCACCGTTATCAACCAGATGGGCTTCCCCGGCTACTTCCTGATCGTGATGGAGTTTATCCAGTGGTCGAAGGACAACGGCATTCCCGTCGGTCCAGGCCGTGGTTCGGGTGCCGGTTCTTTGGTGGCGTATGCGCTGAAAATTACCGATATCGATCCGCTGGAGTTTGACCTGCTGTTCGAACGCTTCCTGAACCCGGAACGTGTCTCGATGCCCGACTTCGACGTCGACTTCTGCATGGAGAAGCGCGATCAGGTAATCGACCACGTGGCCGATATGTATGGACGCGATGCGGTATCACAGATCATTACCTTCGGTACCATGGCGGCAAAAGCGGTTATCCGTGATGTGGGCCGCGTACTCGGCCATCCGTACGGTTTTGTTGATCGTATCTCGAAATTGATCCCGCCGGATCCGGGCATGACGCTGGAGAAAGCCTTCCTGGCTGAACCGCAGCTGCCGGAGATCTACGAGGCAGACGAAGAGGTCAAAGCGCTGATCGACATGGCGCGCAAACTGGAAGGTGTCACGCGTAACGCCGGTAAACACGCCGGTGGTGTGGTGATTTCGCCGACCAAAATCACCGATTTTGCGCCGCTGTACTGCGATGAAAATGGGCAATTCCCGGTTACCCAATTTGATAAGAATGACGTGGAATATGCCGGGCTGGTGAAGTTTGACTTCCTCGGCCTGCGTACGCTCACCATCATCGACTGGGCGCTGAAGATGATTAACCCGCGCCGTGAAAAGCAGGGTTTGCCACCGATTGATATCGCCGCCATCCCGCTGGAAGACAAAAAAAGTTTCGACATGCTGCAACGCTCGGAAACCACGGCGGTGTTCCAGCTTGAATCGCGCGGTATGAAAGATCTGATCAAACGTCTGAAGCCTGACTGCTTCGAAGATATGATCGCACTGGTGGCGCTGTTCCGTCCGGGACCGCTGCAATCGGGCATGGTCGATAACTTTATTGACCGTAAGCACGGCCGCGAAGAGATTTCGTATCCGGATATTCAGTGGCAGCACGAAACCCTGAAACCGGTGCTGGAGCCAACCTACGGCATCATTCTGTATCAGGAACAGGTGATGCAGATTGCGCAGGTGCTGTCCGGCTATACGCTGGGCGGCGCAGATATGTTGCGTCGTGCGATGGGTAAAAAGAAACCCGAAGAGATGGCGAAGCAGCGTTCGGTGTTCCAGGACGGTGCGGAGAAGATGGGCGTCGACGGTGAACTGTCGATGAAAATCTTCGATCTGGTAGAGAAGTTCGCCGGTTATGGCTTTAACAAGTCGCACTCCGCCGCTTACGCGCTGGTTTCCTATCAAACGTTGTGGCTGAAAGCGCACTATCCGGCTGAGTTCATGGCAGCGGTAATGACTGCCGATATGGACAACACCGAAAAGGTGGTTGGGCTGGTGGACGAATGCTGGCGCATGGGCCTCAAAGTGCTGCCACCGGACATTAACTCCGGTTTATATCCGTTCCATGTGAATGATGAAGGCGAGATCGTTTACGGCATCGGCGCGATCAAAGGCGTGGGTGAAGGCCCGATCGAAGCGATCATTGATGCGCGTAACGAAGGCGGTTATTTCAAAGAGCTGTTTGATCTCTGCGCGCGTACCGACACCAAAAAGATCAACCGTCGCGTGATGGAAAAATTGATCATGTCGGGTGCGTTCGATCGCCTCGGTCCACATCGTGCAGCGTTAATGAGTGCGCTCGGCGATGCGCTGAAAGCCGCCGATCAACACGCCAAAGCCGAAGCCATCGGCCAGGCGGATATGTTTGGCGTGCTGGCGGAAGAGCCGGAGCAGGTGGAGAAATCCTATGCCAGCATCACGCCATGGCCGGAACAAATTCAACTGGATGGCGAACGTGAGACTTTGGGTCTCTATCTCACAGGCCATCCGATTAATCAGTATTTGAAAGAAATTGAGCGTTACGTCGGCGGCATGCGCCTGAAAGACATGCATCCGACAGATCGTGGTAAAGTAACCGTCGCGGCGGGGCTGGTGATTGCCGCCCGCGTGATGGTCACCAAGCGCGGCAACCGAATTGGTATTTGTACGATTGACGATCGTTCTGGTCGTCTTGAAGTGATGTTATTTACCGATGCGTTAGATAAATACCAGCAGTTGCTGGAGAAGGACCGTATCCTGATCGTCAGTGGACAGGTCAGCTTTGATGACTTTAGCGGTGGCCTTAAAATGACCGCTCGAGAAGTGATGGACATCGACGAAGCGCGGGAAAAATACGCGCGCGGACTTGCTATCTCGCTGACGGACAGGCAAATTGATGACCAGCTTTTAAACCGTCTCCGCCAGTCTCTGGAGCCTCATCGCTCCGGGACCATTCCGGTGCATCTCTACTATCAGAGAGCCGATGCGCGGGCGAAGCTACGCTTTGGTGCAGCGTGGCGAATTTCGCCCAGCGATCGTTTACTCAACGATTTGCGGTCGTTAGTAGGATCGGAACAGGTGGAACTGGAGTTTGACTAAAACAGGAACATTATGAGTCTTAATTACCTGGATTTTGAACAGCCAATCGCAGAGCTTGAAGCGAAAATCGACTCGTTAAAATCGATTGGCCGTTCGGATGAGAAACACGATATTAATTTGGATGAAGAAGTGCAGCGTCTGCGTGAAAAAAGCGTTGAGCTGACCCGTAAAATCTTCTCCGATTTGGGTGCATGGCAAGTGGCGCAACTCGCGCGTCATCCGCTGCGCCCTTATACACTGGACTATATCCGCAACGCGTTTGATGATTTCGACGAACTGGCCGGCGATCGTGCTTATGCCGATGATAAAGCGATTGTCGGCGGTATTGCCCGTCTCGACGGTCGTCCAGTGATGATCATTGGTCATCAGAAAGGTCGCGAAACCAAAGAGAAAATCCGTCGTAACTTCGGTATGCCGGCACCAGAAGGCTATCGCAAAGCGCTGCGTCTGATGGAAATGGCTGAACGCTTTAAGATGCCGCTGATCACCTTCATCGATACACCGGGAGCTTATCCGGGCGTGGGTGCAGAAGAGCGCGGCCAGTCTGAAGCGATCGCACGCAACCTGCGTGAAATGTCTGGCCTGAAAATTCCGGTGATTTGTACCGTAATTGGCGAAGGCGGTTCCGGTGGTGCGCTGGCAATCGGCGTGGGCGATAAAGTGAACATGCTGCAGTACAGCACCTATTCGGTGATTTCACCGGAAGGTTGTGCGTCAATCCTGTGGAAAAGCGCTGACAAAGCACCGCTGGCTGCGGAAGCGATGGGTATCACGGCTGAGCGTCTGAAAGAGCTGAAGCTGATCGATTCCATTATTCCTGAGCCGCTGGGCGGCGCGCATCGTCATCCAATTGATATCGCTGCCAGCCTGAAGCAGCAGCTGTTAGCGGATCTGGCCGATCTCGATGTGCTGAGCACCGAAGAGTTGCTCAACCGTCGCTATCAGCGCCTGATGAACTACGGCTACGCTTGATACATCAGAGCTAAGCAAGAAGCGGACCTCGGTCCGCTTTTTTTATGTCGAACGAACACCATTCTGATCAGCCATCCGTAGGGCTGATGAATC